>JBFLZW010000073.1 GCA_040755755.1 bacterium
CCCTGATTTATCACAAAAATCCCTTCAATCAAAGCAAAATAATCCGAAAAATTTCTTGAGAATGTTTTTCTATCTCCTCAATATTGCTATGTTTTTACCCCTATTTTTCCTCACTCTGAATTGCTGTTACGATGCAATAACGTACCTCTTTTTATGCGTATAGCGTACAGTATAAACACCTTACTCAGCGTAAAGATTTCATCCAGGTAGCTGAATCTGCTTCCACATAGGTGCTACTTGTGCACTCTCCGGATTGCCATTCCAGATAAGAAGCTGTAAATCATGAGCGGCCAGTGAGCTTACCTTCCCACTCTCATTGGGCCACCAGCTAAACTTTCCCTTCGACAACCGCTTACAGCATAGCCAAAACCCTTGCCCGTCATATACTAACACCTTTATGGCTGTCCTTCTGCGATTGCGAAATACAAATACCCATCCCGAAAAGGGATCAGCCCCCATCACCTGCCGACATACCCTTGACAGACCATCAATCCCTCGACGAAAATCCACTGCTTCTACCGCTACCAATATCCTCATCTGAGGGGTGAGCTGGATCATGTGTCTCTCCCCCAAAATGCTTTAGCTATTTCCAAAAGATTAAAGTTAGCTCCTCCTCCCTTGAGATGTACCCTCAGTCTGCCTCCCTTCTGGTCTTCCATCTCCATCACATACTCGGTATCAGATTCCGGCTTGCTTACCTCATCAGACTCTGGCCTGCTTACTGCAACCTCTACAAAATGGTAAGACCTCCCTTCCTCCCGATACTCATTACCACTGCTGGCTTGAACCCTCCTCTTGAGTTCTCTGTGATTCAGCCTCAATACTGTGGATATCCGGCCAACAGGATAGTCTCTTGCCAGACTTACCGCTGCCTCCCACAACGCTTCTGGCACCCGCTCGCGGCACCTCCTGGTATTACGCCATGCTATAAACTGCTCCTGGATTTCCTCTATGGTTGGCTTAACCACTGGTAGGTATTCTTGTTTCATAGGCTATCCTCCCTTATCTCAGTCTGTTGGATAACCTAATGATAATGCATTCTTATTCAATTTTCATGCAGGCTTGCCGGAAGGACACAACCATAGCGGAAAGCACGGTGAGAAAACAGGGTCTCTCGCATGGTCTTGCCCATGACCTTAAGAAACTTCTGGCCCCGGTGGCTCATACCGAAAGGGCAAAAAGGGCCCATGACCAGCTTATTGCTTTCGTAGCGGAGCAATCATTAAAGGCCAAACCAGATGAGCGCCTTTTGGGAAGTAGCGAAGTGATTGAATCGGTCTTTGGAAAATTGAAGCGACTGGAACAAGATCAGGCAAGGAGTGGGTTCACTGCCCTTGCACTGAGTATTGGTGCTATAGTTTCCACAACGACCAAAGAGGTTATTCAAAAAGCTTTACAAACGGTTCCCACAAAAAAGATCCTTATCTGGTGCAAGGAAAAACTTGGACAATCTGTGCAAGCAAAGAGAAGAAAGGCACTTGCACCTTCTGAAAAAACGGAACAAAAACCGGATCAATCCAGGAAGGTAGCATGATCATCTTTTCATCAGCCCGGTATGAGGAGATGGCTTTTAAAGAAAACAGGATGTTTTCTCTCCTATGCTTGGAATACATACTTACTACTTTACTAACCTTCTCAGGGCTTCTACAGCCACCCGCATGGTTTTCTCCTCAGCCGGAGAAATTGCATCCTCCTGGATCTGGTTTTCGACCACCCGGTTGACGATGACACCGCTGATGCATCCGGCGCGAAGTCCGAGAGCGCTGCAAACGGTGAAGAGCGTCGACGATTCCATCTCGTAATTCAAAACTCCCAGCGTTTGCCACTCCTTAAGGCTCCCCTGAAACTTCCTGATGACGCTGCCGGAAAAGGAATCATACCGTTCCTGGCCGGGATAAAAGCTGTCGGAGGAGGCAGTGATACCGACATGGTGGGGTATATTCAATGACCGAGCGGCAGCAACCAGGGCCTGAACGATCAGGTAATGGGCCACGGCAGGGTATTCGATCGGTGCGTAGTGAGTTGATGTGCCATCCAGCCGGACCGAAGCGGTGGTGATAATTACATCCTGCACCTGAATATTTTTCTGGATAGCGCCGGTTGTGCCGATGCGGATGAAGGTGTCCACTCCGAGCATGGCCAGTTCTTCGACCACAATGGCTGTCGATGGCCCGCCAATGCCTGTGGACATGGTCAGTACGGGAACCGTATCCAGGTAGCCCAGAAATGAGGTGAATTCCCGATGACTGGCAAGATGCCTGGCCTGCCGGTCATACGAGAGGGCGATCTTTTCCACCCGTGCGGGATCACCCGGCAGGAGAGCAAATTCTGCTCCCTCCAGCATCTCCTGGTGGAGTTTAAGATGGTAGACCGTTTTCATGAGGTGGTCTCATCCTGCAAGATTCTCTTGACGAATTCCTGATAAATCTCTTCACTGAGAGACTGGCTTGCATGCAGCTTTTCGAGCTGTGCCCGCACCTGTTCGCTGGTGAGTATCCCTTCGCGGTAGAGATGGTATAAATTCCCGGCCATCCCCTGCTGTATTCCCTGTTGTATTCCCTGTTGTATTCCCTGCTCAAGGCCCTGCTCGATAGCTTTGGTTATCGCCCCTCGCTGGTCCTGGATAAATATCTCCCTCCGCTCCTGGTCATCCAGTTCTTCACGGGTCAGGTTGGCTTTGTTGGCTATCTGGAAGGCATGAGATATAGGCTGCTCAACTGCCAGAGTCCGGGGGATAAAATCCAGCGAACCCGCTTCCTTGAGGAAGTATATCCATTTATCGGTAATATCGCCAAGTTGCTCGTCGGTTTTGGTAAACTTGGGCAGCTCAATGAATACCAGCTCAAGGTCCGAATTTTTATATTCAAAGAATTCATCCTTTTCTATGAGGCGGAAGCTGCTGATGATCTGAGCGGTTTTGGGAAACATGACAAAATCGGTAATGGTGATGGCTATGACCGGGTTGAGGTTCAGGTATTTTTCCGCATTCTCGATCTGCGTGGAGTAAGACTTGGCTGCATTGTAGAGCACCCGCTTTTCAAAGCCAGCTACATTCAATACCTGCATTTCGATAATAAACTCCCGGCCATCCCTGCTTCTGGCTTTGACATCCAGATAGGTATCCTTCATCCCCTTGATCTTTGGTGCCAGATACGGATCGATGATCGTCAGATCAACAATCTCGTGCTCCGGGCTGAAACGCAGCATGGCATTGATGAACGATATCAGGATATCTTTGCTCTCCGAGCTTCCAAATATCCTCTTAAAGGCAAAATCCGTCTTGGGATTGAGAAAACGCATCCTTACCCCACTCTCTGGTAAATGATTAAGTATGAGCTATTTCACCAGTTCACCGTTATTATAATCATAGCTAACTCTTCGTACCATAACAAGAGATAACTTGACAATCCATCTGGTCACTAATCCTGTATACTGGCCACTGGCCACTGCCTTCTATCTTTCACTCCCTGGGACCGTACTGCACAAGGTGATCCACGCCGGAAAAGCGGGCGAAGTTTTTCCGGAATTTCTCAGCCAGGGATTTTGCCTGCTGGTCATAGGCGTTCTTATCGGACCAGGTGGTCTTTGGATCCAGAATATCCTTTGGGATATTCGGGCAGTCCTGGGGCACCAGAATGTTAAAGACCGGGTCAAGCCTGTACTCCACCTCGTTCAGATCTCCCCGCAAGGCAGCATTGATCATGGCCCTGGAGTAGGCAATTTTGATCCTTGATCCAACTCCATAGGGACCGCCGGTCCAGCCGGTATTAATCAGCCAGACCTGGGGTTTATGCCTGGTAATCTTTTCTCCCAGCATGGTGGCGTAAACGGAAGGGGGCAGGGGGAGAAAGGGTGCGCCGAAGCAGTTTGAGAAGTCGGCCTGGGGCTCCACCACTCCTACTTCCGTACCGGCGACCTTGGCCGTGTAACCGGAGATAAAATGGTATTGTGCCTGGCCCTGTTCGAGTTTGCTGATGGGGGGGAGTACACCATAGGCATCACAGGTCAGGAAGAAAATGTTGCGGGGGTGGTCTCCGATCCCGTCAGGTACGGCACCTTCGACATAATGAATAGGAAAGGCCCCGCGGGTATTTTCGGTAATGGATATATCGTTGTAATCGGGTATCCGGCTCTTTTCATCCACAATGACGTTTTCCAGAATGGAACCAAAGGTGGTGGAGTTCCAGATCATCGGTTCAGATTCTTTTTGAAGCCGGATGTATTTGGGATATAATCCTCCCTCCAGATTGAAAATACCCTCATCATCCCAGCCATGCTCGTCATCTCCGATCAGCCGGCGCTCAGGGTCAGCTCCCAGCGTGGTTTTGCCGGTGCCGCTCAAGCCAAAGAGAATGGCCACATCGCCATTGCGTCCGACATTGGCACTGCAATGCATGCTCAGAACGTTTCTCTCAGGCAAAAGGAGGTTACAGATATAGAAGATGATTTTCTTCATCTCACCGCCGTAGGCAGTTCCGATAATATAGACCAGCTTTTCGCTCAGGTCGGCCACGACCGCCACCTTGGAGTTCAGTTCCTTTAACTGGGGAGCTTCCATATCGGCACAGTTGATAATGGTCCACTCCGGCTGGAACCCTTCCAGTTCCTTTTCCGCAGGCCGGATGAAGAGATGATGGGCGAACAGGGCATGCCAGGCCTTGATGGCAATGACCCGTAAGGGTATCCGGTGAGCCTTTTTGGCTCCGGCGTAGCCGTCAAAGATGAAAAGGTCACGGTTTTGAATATTGACCTTGATGGCCTGATTGAGCTTGTCCCTGGTTTCCCGGGTAATCAAAACATTGCGCTTGCCCCAGTCTATTCTGTCATGGTAGGGAGAGCCTTCGACGATGTAGCGGTCCTGCGGGGACCGCCCTGTCCGCTGGCCGGTTCTCACGCACAAAGCCCCATTGGCAGCCAGAAATCCTTCACCCCTGCGCAGTGACATCTCCACAAGGTAAGCGGGAGATAAGTTGCGGAAAACATAGCCAATATTCCGGATGCCGTAGCGTTGATCCAATTCCTGCACTAACTTCATAGATACCTCCGTTCTCTGGTAGTATAACGAAGAATTTGTATTTCTGAGCACTGACCACTGACCACTGTCTTTCAATTTTCAACACTTTTTTTTATAGTTTGCCAGAGGTCGTTCTCGACCATCTGAGCGTTGGGCAAGTGATCGATATAGAGGGAATGCTGATCCTTGCGCTCGTGATTGAAAGGAACAACCATGCAGAGCCTGGTTCCGGAGCGGATGATAGACTGGTGAGTAATTCCGGTAACAATGCCTTCGAGGGGAGAGAGAATATTGCCGGAATGAAAGCTCATGGGATCCATGATATCACCGATTTTTTGCCCTTCCCGAACCATTTGGCCAAGGCGGATGTCCGGCTTGAAGATCCCGCCGCTTGGACTGCGGATCCATTCCTCGTTCGATTTCAGCAGGATCTGGAACCTGGGAATCTTGGCCTTTCCTTTAATCATGCCCAGAACTTTCATAACGTTCTCACAGGCAGACAGCCCTACCTTGACATTGCCGCTGTTGATCAGGCCTGCTGCACCGATCTCGATGGTCAGGCACCGGACACCGATCCTGGCTGCCTCGACCTGCAGCATGCCATTGACAGCCGGGCCCTGCCAGATAACATTGATGCCGGTAGAATTCATGAATTGATTATGGGTCTCGTCCCCGCTTGATTCCCGGCGAAGGCGGATATGGGGAATCATCTCGTCCGGAAATTCGGCTGAATGCAGGTCGATGATATAATCGGCCCGGGGAACGAATTTTTCAAAAAAGAAATGGGCTACCCGCTCGGTCAGGGTTCCGTTCCTGTCTCCGGGGAAAACCCGGTTCATGTCCTGCCGGTCGAAAGGATCCCACCTGTCTCCGGCATTAAAACCCATCGGATTGACAACCGGGATGGCCAGGATATTCCCGCAGAGATTTTGCGGGTCGATCTTTTCAACCAGCTTTCTGATGACTTCAACCCCGACCACCTCATTGCCGTGGACCGCTGCGTTGAGCAGCAGCGTTGGACCGGGACGGCATCCATAGATGCCGAAAAAACCGAGAAATATCTCCTGCCGGTAGGCATTTTCGGCAATAGTGAACCTCCGGTATTCTTTGATCCCCGGATTAGGAGTAAATAGTGGATCCTGGGGTGTCGCCATATGATTTTCTCTGTTTGGTAAATTTTTGGTTGATAATGCTCATAAAACCAGTTCTCGATTCCTGGGTATCGTCCAGGAACCGTACTTCAAGTTTGGAGTCAAGCTCCGCCCTGGAAAGGGAATTGGCTGTAACCAGACCGGATACAAAGTCAGGCACAAGGCCGCAGGATTGCTGCAAATAGCATATTCCCCCATAGGCACTGACACTGTCACCGGCAGCGAAGGCCAGCAGGGAAATATCCTTCATGATAGCCGGACAATGGAAGACCATCTCGGTTTCCCGCTGAAATATTCCATCCGCTACTTCCATGACTAAGAATTCACAGCCACTCTGGCTGAAGTACCCTTCGAAGACCTTGAAAATATGCTCAAGTTCCGCTAACGAGCACCGGTAAGTCGATGGGTACCCGATATCCATAAAATCGAGGACAAGATGAGCGCCGCGGTCTTTCATCCAGAGAATGTCCTTCATCCGGGAAGTCCCGGTGAGTTTCCCCCCGCCGACTTTAAAGCCATGAGCGCTCAGGATGTTAATCATCCGCCCGGCAGTCAGCGTCTTGCCACAATCCATATCGGCACCAAAAACAGCAATAATCGTGAGGGGGAACCGCTCAGGCTTTGGCTCGCCACCGGCAGCGTCTATCCCAAAGTGCGCGGTATTCATTTTCTGCCCGCGATCATCAATGGCATGGCCAAGATAGATTAGCCTGGTCGGAATCCTGGCCAGGACGTTTCGGCTCAAAACCTCACCCGCAATTCCTCCGATATTGAGAAGGTCAAACTGTGCGCCCCGCGTGAGTTTTCCGGGGATTTCTCCGTAAAATTCCCGTGTTGAATACCGTCGGCCCAAGACCACAGCAACCACATTGCCAACCTGCAGGGGAATTTCCTTGCCCCCCGGCTCTTCGAATCTGGTGTGCTGGCCCAGCTCGGAAATTTCTGCAATGACCACATCTCCGCATTCCGGATTGCAGCCATAATCAGAATCGACTGCCTGGAGGGATGAAAGCGAATAGACCCGCCGGGTCGAAGAGGAAAGAATATCTATATGATAGCGCGTGAGCATAGATAGATTTCCTGATTATTATATAATCAGCGCTCATTATACGCGAATATTCCTGGATGTCAAGGCGGGAAGATGCGAAGAGGCGGTCAGTAAGACAGTGGTCAGTGGCCAGGAAAAGCAAGTGGTCAGTGGTCAGGAAAGAAGGAGTCAGGAAGAAACTGAAAACTGATAGCTTCTCCTAGACGAGCAGGCATCTGGCCAGGGATTTGAGCAGGCAGGTAACAGGAAGACCAATGACGTTGGTATAACACCCCTCGACGCCGGTAACAAAGTTTGCGCCCCTGTCCTGGATGCCATAGGCTCCGGCTTTGTCCATCGGCTCTTTGGTGGCAATATAGCTGTCGATCTCATCCTTGCTTAAAGCCCGGAAAGAAACCTTTGATTCGACAGACTCGAGGATTCGCTGACCGTTTACCATGTTGATAAGAGCAAGACCGGTAATGACCCTGTGAGTGCGGCCGCTCAATTGGCCGAGCATTTCCCCGGCTTCCCGCTCGCTTTGCGGTTTCCCAAGGATTCGATCTTCGAGGACGACGATGGTATCGGCCCCGATGATAACCCCGCCGGATGCTCGACCGGCTACAGCCTCAGCTTTGAGCATGGCCCAGAGGCGTGCTTTTTCCTCCGGGGTCCCCGGCATGTCCTTCTCTTCCACATGGCTGGGAACAGTAATGAATCTCAAACCCAAAAGGTTAAGGATTTCCCTGCGGCGCGGGGATGCCGAAGCCAGGATAAGAGGCAAGTCATCGCCGAGCTTGTGCCTGATCCGGTTTATGAGGTTAATCCGGTTGATATCGTAAGGTATTTTTATAATAGTGGTATCCCGCTCTCTGGTTTTTCATCCGGTAGTCATACCTATTGGTCTGTATGTGTCCTGCTTTGCTCTCTCAGGTGGGTAGTATAGATGATATGGTATCTTTTTTCAACCTTTGCGTGCCTTGAACGGATGTTCCCCATCTTTTAAGGCAACCTGTATCCTCTCTGGAGGGACAGGTCCCCTGTGGCCGCCCCTGCAAATATTATTATGAAATATTTTTCATTTGTTAACTTTTTGTAACTTATAAAGAAATATTATTTTAACATGCAAAATTTTTCATACTTCTCTTGGAATCGAGAATAATATGGATAATTATATATCTTTTATTTAAATAATTTATATATTTATATATTATTTATAAATAAAATTAATAAACTATCTTTAATAAAATAGATAAAGTTAACATAATATACTGGGCATATTTTAATAAATAAATAATATTATAATCATAATTATTTATATTAACATAATATATAATTATAATTAATTAAAATAAAATCTTAGATTATATAAAATAAATATATAATATTTTTTATTGCTGGTATAGTATTTGCTTCATACTATCGAAGTTAATTAGGGAATCGATAAATGGGGCTTACAGTCCTCCTCTTGTCATAATGAAGCTATCAAAAAGGTTCTCCTTACGAACCAGAAGAGTACTTCAGACCCTTCCAAGCTCTACGGTTGTGCATCATATAGTTGTTAGTTGTTAGTTGGAGAAATCAGATGCAGAAATGGAACCCCCATGCTCAAGGTACCTCGCCTGGTAAGAACGCGAGGTTATCTCATGAGCCAGTCTTATAACTTTTAAACAGGAGGAATAGCTATGGAGTAAAACCAAAAGATAAAGCATCTTGTGTGCCTCGTTTTATTCACCTTATTTATCTTATTATCACAATCCTTTTGCAATCCTTACTTGTAAAAGGAAATTCAGGGTTTTTAAGGGATTAAGTTAAGGAGACCAGAATGAAAAGAATCAGTATAGGGATTATGGTTATCTTGTTGTCTCTGGGATTATGGGGAACAGCCCTCGCTGCCACTTCAGCCCTGGAAAGGCCGCTAGGGTATTTAGGCAAACCCGCTGACTATAATCAGACTATCAAACGCTTTGATTATCCACCATCTAAACTCAGATTTCCCTCATACTTCAACTGGGCAGATCTGGGAATGGTGACTCCGGCCAAGGACCAGGGCTACTGTGGGAGCTGCTGGGCTTTTTGTGTTGTGGGAGTTCTCGAGTCAAAGATACTCATAGCCGGAGGATCTTCCTATGATATCTCCGAGGAGCAGCAGGTAGCGTGCGATACTGATAATTTTGGATGCTGCGGCGGCTATTTGGATACCTTACGATTCTGGGAAACCCATAGCCCTATGCAAGAAAGTTGTACCGGCTATCCTGACTACACCACCTCATGTCCAACCTATACTACCGTATCCTGCAGTAATCTGGAAAGTAGCTGCAGTACTCTGCCCTATCACACAACGGGATTCTATACGGTAGATGCCTCCAGTATCGATCAAATCAAGTCTACCGTCACTATCGATGGACCTGCCTGTCTGGGATTTCGTGTGCATTATGATTTCTTCACTTATTGGGCTTATGCTTCCCCGGGAGCGGTCTATACGAACACCGTGAATGACTTGAGAGGTGGCCACATGGTCCCGATCATTGGCTGGGACGATGAAAAAGGTGCCTGGCTCTGCAAGAATAGCTGGGGCGCAACAGACGGGCCAAATGGTGACGGGACGTTCTGGATTGCATATACAGGCCATGCCAATGATCTGGATTTTGGTGTAGCTAATTCACAGTTGACCACTATAGTACCAGCTCAATGTGACCATACCGAAGAGATCATTGCGCATACCTTCCTTGGAACCGGAACCGGCCAGGACTGGAATAGCGATGATAACAGCTGGCCTTATACCCTGCCCTTTACTTTCCCCTTCTTTGGCCAGACCTATACATCGGTAAATGTTTCCTCGAATGGATTCGTTGATTTTGTCACCCCCAGTGGGGATTTTACTCCTTCTGAAGCAGAGCTGATTAACAACGTCCGGATCGCCCCGCTTTGGGCTGACCTGGACACACGGCCTGGCGATATCTATATTCATCAGCCTACACCCGATTCTGTCTGCATCCGATGGGAAGGTTGTGAATGGGGTTACAGCAGCTCCTCCATAAACGTCGAGCTGATCCTGTATCAGGACGGTCGCATTCAGTTCAACTATGGGAGTGGAAATTCAATGTACAGGACTCCCCTTATCGGCATATCGGGCGGAGATGGGGTCCATTATTGTCTCTCGACCTATAATGGCAACACCGTCCTCACCGATGCCGATTCCGTTCTGTACACGCCGGGCACCCCACCCCCACCAGAAGAAGCTGAATGGACCTTCATGGTTTACCTCGATGGAGACAATAATTTAGAGCAATTCGGGATAGCCGACTTTTTGGAAATGGCGAGTGTCGGGAGCAGCTCGGCAATCAATATCCTTGTCCAGTTTGACCGGATAGGGGAATATGATTCCAGTTATGATGACTGGACTACCTGCAAACGATACCGGCTGACACCAGGCATGACACCAACCGCTGCCAATGCTCTCCAGGACCTCGGAGAAGTCGATATGGGAGATTTAGGGACTCTGAGAGATTTCATTGATTGGGGTATAGCTAATTATCCTGCCAGCCAGTATGCTCTGATTCTCTGGAATCATGGAGGCGGATGGCGTGAAAGAGAATTGGCCCTTAAGGCTTCCCTCAAAGCGGCGAGAACAGAACGTGAGCGGGCTAAGATAAAGAAGATGCTCCTGAAGCTTGAGGAAGAGAAGAAGGCTCATCCTGCGTATAAGGCAGTGTGCTGGGACGATACCGACGGGGGCGTCTTGTATACCCAGGAACTCCGTGAAGCTCTCGATGCAGCCAGTGGCGATATGAACCTGCTCGGTTTCGATGCCTGTCTGATGTCGATGATCGAGGTCGCCTACGAGGTAAAGGATACCGGAGTAAGTGTCATGGTCGGCTCCGAGGAAACCGAGCCGGGAACTGGCTGGCCTTATGACACCATCCTTTCTGATCTGGCTGGTAATCCTGCCTGGGATGCATCGGCTCTTGGCATTTCCATCGTTGACCGTTATTATGAGTCCTATGGTAATGATATGACGATGGCAGCAATCGATATAGCTCACCTCGATAGCCTGGCTGGCCTTGTCAGCTCATTAGCGGATACCATGATGGCTTCCTGGGCTACTGACCAGCAGGCAGTGAAAGACGCCGCTCAACTGGTAAAGGACGAGATCGATCAGACGGTGATTGACGAACATCATGGCTCATCCTGGCCAGGTGCTCATGGTCTGGCCATTTACTTCCCGCAATACGAGGGTGATTTTGATCCTGACTATAATGGCTCAAATATCAATTTTGCCGCAGACACCTTGTGGGAAGAATTTCTGGCTGATTTTTATGCCTCAATGTCAGGGTCATGGATTGCCTTAGCCCGGTCGGGCGCCCAAGAGTTTTACTATCCTCAACACATTGATCTGTACGACTTCTGTGAAAACCTGGTGTCATGGACGGAACCTGAATGCGGCCATACCGAAGCTATCCTGCCGCACACCTTCCTTGGCAATGGAACCGGCCAGGGCTGGAATGCTGATGATATGAGTTGGTCTTATACTTTGCCCTTTGCTTTCCCCTTCTATGGCGTGAGCTATACTACGGTCAATGTCTGCTCGAATGGATTCCTCGATTTTGCAAGCTCCTCTGCTGATTATACTAATTCCACAGAAGAGCTGATCAGCAACGTGCGAATCGCCCCGCTGTGGACAGACATAGTAACAACTGGCGATATTTATATTCACCAGCCGTCAGCCGATTCGGTCTGCATTCGCTGGGAAGGCGTGGAATATACAGACGGTGGCTCTATCAATGTTGAAGTGATCCTGTATGCTGATGGCCGGATTAAGTTCAATTACGGAAGTGGAAACACGAGCATAGCCGGCTGGACTGGTTCACCTACTATCGGGATATCCGCCGGGGATGGAAGCCATTATTGTCTCTCAATCCATAACGGCAACACAGAGCTCACCGATGCTGACTCCATTCTCTACACACCGGGAATTCCTCCGTCGCCGGTTGCAACCGATATCTTCTGGTACAAATCCGGTCATGCGCCTGACAGTTTGTGGGTGGCCAATGGTGATGGGACGTTTACCAATGTCGCGCAGCAAATCTATTTGACCTATAATCCGCCGTTCACGGGTGACTTTAACGGCGATGGTCTCACGGATATTTTCTGGTATCGGCCTGGTAATGACAGTGATTATATCTATTTTGCCAATGGTGACGGGACATTCTCTCCTCCTCCCGTCGAGGATCTCTTTATCGATGGAACCTACCAACCGCTCACGGGAGATTTTAA
Source organism: bacterium (assembly GCA_040755755.1). Classification (NCBI taxonomy): domain Bacteria; species bacterium. The sequence continues at coordinate 12,470 of JBFLZW010000073.1, forward strand.
CAGTGACGGCAAAACGGATATCTTCTGGTATTGTCCCGGCGAAGGTGCCGATTTTGTATTTTTATCCAATGGCGATGGGACATTTGCCACGATTCCACTCTTTGTCGATGGCGACTATCAGCCACTGGCGGGTGATTATGATGGTGACGGCGATACCGACGTCTTCTTCTTCAAGCCTGGCACCGGAAGCGACTGGCTATTCTCGTCCAATGGCGATGGAACGTTTACCAGGATCTGGCAGGATATGGATGAATTTAACTGCAGAACCGCCGTCGGAGATTATAATGGCGACGGAAAAGCCGATATCTTCTTCTACGGGCTTGGCAGTGTAGCTGACTGGCTGTGGACATCCAATGGGGATGCCACCTTTACCGTGACTTCTCCTGTATCCATTGGCGAAAATTATCGTCCTCTCGCCGGAGATTTTAACGGCGATGGCAAGGCCGATATCTTCCTGTATCAACAAGATGGTACCGTGGCCGCTATACTGCTGATGTCCAATGGCGATGGAACCTTCACTGCCCACTCGCAAACGGTGGGTGGCAACTATCAGCGGATCCTGGGAGATTTCAATGCTGACGGCATGGCCGATATCTTCTGGTATCAGGCTGGTACCGGAGCCGATGAGCTGTGGCTGTCCAATGGGGATGGAACCTTCACCAGCAGCCCGCAGACGGTAGACGGCAATTATCGGCCACTGACGGGAGAGTTTGCCAACAGTTTACCTCCAATGTAAGGATTAGCGGAAAAGAGACATTTCAGCATCTCGACTAAACATTGGAGTGCTTATTGCAACGTACCCAATTGACTCATGTCAATTGGGTACGTTTTTATTTTGACATTGCCGGGTTAATTATCTCGCCCCAAAACCTGAATCCGGCGAACAAGTCAGCCGATAAGAACATAAAGGTGGAAAGTTTATCGATTCAGCTTTTTATTGACAATGGCAAATTTACTGAATTATAATGCATTATCAATTTAACCATTTTTCAACCCTTCAAACCTCTTATTTGGTAGGAATATTGCCATGTTGAACAAAAAGATTGTTATTCCTGCTCTCCTCCTGGCTGTTTTAACAATTTCCTCGGTTAGTCTGGCTGATGATACAATCAATGCTGACAATCCGGCCAGCCGGTATTTTCAGAACGGAATTTCCCTGTTCGATCAGGGAGATTACGACCAGGCACTGCCAGCTTTTCAGAAAGCAACACAGGAAGATCCAAACTACGCCGAAGGCTATTATAACCAGGGAATTATCTATGACCTCCAGGGCAGGTTCACTGAAGCTATCGAGGCATATCAAAAAGTTATCCGGCTTGACCCTGAAGTCGGCACCGTGCTCAGGAATCTGGCGCAGGATTGTTACGTGACGGGAAGATTACGGGAAGCCATGGATTACATCAAACTGGCCGAATCCCTGGGCCAGCCTGTTGATAAGGAGTTCTATAACCAGATATGGGCCGAGTATAAGGGCCTCAAGTCCAGGCAGACAGGCGGCAAGACTGCTCCAGCGAGCGGGAAGGGGCGGATTGAAGGCCGGACCGCAGGCATCTCCCATGCGGAGTCCCCGGAGGACAGGGAACTGGAAAAGGTCCAGCGGGATATTGAACTCGACATTATCAGTCTGGAAAAGGAGCTCGGTCAACAGGAGACAGGAAAATCGGGGGAGCTTATCAACCTGGGAATCAAGTACCGTCAGAAGGGGGAGATTGACAAATCCATCGACGTTCTGACCAGGGCTCTTTCCCTCAGCACCGCCAAGATGATGATTTATGCCGAGCTTGGGCTGTGCTACTATTTTAAGGACCGCAAAGACCTTTTCGTGCAGAATTTCGGGCAGGCTAAAAGAAGCGGCTTCAAGCCTTCCCGATCTTTGAACGATCTTTATCTGCAATGTCTGGCCCGGAAGTAGTTTTTTCATCTTTCGCTGCCTGGCCGAAAAGTAATTCTCGTACTTCCTGCACGGAATCAAGAATCACATCCGCCTGCTGAAGATACTCGCGGGGCAGGGAAGTGGTTACGGCTATGCAGAGCAGTCCTGCTCCCTTGGCCGCCTGAATGCCATAGGGAGCGTTTTCGATAACCAGCGCCTCATGGGGCCTGATATTCAGCTTCTCAAGCGCTGCAAGATAGGGGTCAGGGGCTGGTTTTCCCCGTCTGACCCTGTCGCCAGTGATGATAACCTCAAAAAGGCTGCTCAACCGGGCAGGGAGGATGGAATCCACCTCATTTTGAGATGTCCCGGTAACCAGGGCCAGCCGGTATCCCCGCTTTTTGATCTCCTGAATTAAATCCTCAACCCCGGAAAACAGGCTTGGAGAGGCGATCTTTTTAAACAGGCTCTCCTTTTGCTGTACAAGATGCTGCTTTTCCTCCAGAGGCAATTGTTTCCCGTACTTGGCCAGCAGCTCTGACAGGGTTACCATGCCCGGCTCTCCCTCCCGCGCATAGATCTCGAGTTTATCGACCTGAATGCCGATTGACCGAAGGATCTCCTGCCAGGCTCGGAAGTGGTCTGGCATGGTATGGACAATAACCCCGTCCATATCAAATAGCACGGCTCTGCGCTCTTGAAGCACCGCTTCTCCTATATCATTGTGGTGGGGCACAGGGGATTTCTCTTCTGTCGCCGCCGCACCAGCCACTTTCTTCCCTCTTCACAAAGCAGGATGACCGGGCCAAAGGTAAACAGAAGCGCCCAATCCTTCAGACCGATGGGAGCAAGACCGAAGATATTCTGGAAGAAGGGCGTATATACGAAAAGGAAAATTAAAGCGATTTCGCTGATGATACCGCCAAGGACCAGTTTATTACTGAAAAATCCCACCTTGAAAATTGATTCCCGGTCAGTCCGGCAGCAGAAGACATTGCCGATCTGGACAGTGACGATACCGGCCAGGCACATGGTCGTAGCCATAATGTAGACTGGTCCGTTCGGGTAGGCATAGGCCGGGTTATTCGTCGGCGGTACAAGCGTCCCCCAGCTTAGGCCGTGGGTCCAGTAAAGAAAGTAGTAGCCCACCATACACAGGGCAGCTTCGATCATGCCCAGGAACCCATAGGCTCTCAGGAACAGCTTGGTATTGATCATCCGCTCGTTTTGCAGCCGGGGAGGCCGGTTCATGGTTCCCGGCTCAGGGGCTTCCACACCAAGGCCAAGAGCAGGCACCAGGTCTGTGCCCAAATCCACTGCCAGGATCTGCATAACCGTCAGGGGCAGGGGAATCTTGAACATGACAAAGAGGATAAAAGGAATAATCTCCGGCATGTTGCTGGCGAAGATATAGGTTACAAACCGTTTGATATTGGCATAGACAGCCCGGCCCTCTTCGATACCGGCAACGATGCTGGCAAAATTATCGTCGGTGATAATCATATTGGCCGCTTCCTTGGCCACATCATTGGCATGCATTCCTAGGGCAACGCCGATGTCTGCTTTTTTCAGGGCCGGAGCGTCGTTAACCCCGTCTCCGGTTACGGCCACGATATACCCTTCATCTTTCAGACAGGAGACAATCCGCATTTTCTGGTCAGGGGCCATACGGGCAAAGATTACCGGCCCCTTGAGAATAGTCTTCAATTTCTGATCATCCATGTCTGACAGCTCATGGCCGGTAATGACCGTGACGTTATCCGGATCTTCAATCATGCCGATCTTGTGGGCAATGGATTTGGCGGTCAGGCCATAGTCTCCGGTGATCATGATGACCTTGATCCCGGCATTGCGGCAATCGGCAATAGCTTTGGGTACTTCAACCCTTGGGGGATCGATCATGGCCGTCAGGGCCAGGAAGGTGAGGGATTTTTCCACGTTTTCATTGCTGTAATGGGTTAACGACGACAGTTCCTGGTCCTCGCGGCAGGCTACAGCCAGCACCCTGAGTCCTTCCCTGGCAAACAGGTCGTTCTGGCGGGTAATCGACTGACGCATCTGCGGCGTCAGTTTTTCTTTTTTGCCATTGATGAGAATCGAATCACACTGGGCCAGAGTCTCAATGGGTGCTCCCTTGGTAAAGGCTAATTTTTTGCCATCCGGAGTTTGATTGATGGTGGTCATTCGCTTTCGGATCGACTCAAAAGGAAGATGGCCGATCCGCAGGTAATCCACTGTCAGCGCTTCGGTATCCACCCCGGCTTTCTGTGCCAGAACGATAAGAGAGCCTTCAGTGGGGTCGCCCATGATCCTCCAGGAGGTTGTCTGCGAAGTGGGAGCGAGAAGGTGAGCATTATTGCACAGTACGGCTGAGGTAAAAAACAGACGGCAGGCAGGATCCTGCTGCAGGTCAGAGGGGGTGATCAGCCGCCCTTTCTCATCATGGAACTCCCCTTTGGGTTCATAGGAAGTGCCGCTGACATCGATCAGCTTCTGGTTGATAAAAATTTTGCAGACACTGATCTGGTTTGTGGTCAGGGTACCGGTTTTATCCGTGCAGATAACATTGGTGCAGCCCAGGGTTTCCACCGAGGAAAGCTGCTTGATCAGAACGTTTCGCTTGGCCATCCGCTGAACACCCATGGCCAGAGCCAGTGAAACCGTGGGCAGGAGCCCCTCCGGAATATTGGCGACGATGATACCAATGGTGAAGATGAAAGAACCGATCAGAGAGAGCCCGCCCAGGCTCTTTCCCAGGAAGAAAAAGATGATCCCCATGCCAACGGCCAGGATAGAAATGATATTGACCATTTTTTCCATTTCTTTCTGGAGCGGGCTCAGCTCTTTCTTGACCGACTGGGTCAGCCGGGCAATTTTGCCGATTTCCGTATTCATACCGGTACCGATCACGACTCCCCGGCCACTGCCCGATGTTACCGAAGTTCCGGCGAAAATCACATTTGGCAGCTCGGTCCACAAAAGAATCGCTCCATCTTCAATGGGCTCGGACATTTTGTAGATGGGCCGGGACTCTCCGGTCAGGGCTGCATTATTGACCCGCATTTCGTGAGATTCTATCAGCCGGGCATCCACCGGGATGCTGTCTCCCTCCTCAAGGAAAATAATATCACCGGGCACCAGCTCTGAAGAGAGAACCTCGGTTTTCTGGCCGTTGCGAAGAATGCTGGATTTTTGAGGCAGCAGCTTTTGCAAAGCCTCAATGGCCTTTTCCGCTTTGAATTCCTGCCAGAAAGAGAATACGGCGTTAATCAGGATCACCGCAAAGATAGCCCAGCCCAGTTGCGGCATATCCACACCGGGAATAAAGCACAAGAACCCGCCAACCCAGAGGAGGATGGCAAAGAGAGAAATAAAGTTTTTCAGGAGCTTGACGTAGACAGGAGTCTGCTTGATCTTCTTCAGGATATTGGGACCATAAACCTCCAGCCGCCTTTTTGCCTCTTCCTGGCTCAGCCCATTCTCCGAGGTCTGGAGCTCTGCAAAAATACTTTTCCTGTCGAGGTTGATGAATCCGTATTTTCCCTTGTCCTCTTCATCCACCAGAATTTTGTAGACTTTTTCCGGAGAGTCCGCCTGTTCCACACGTGCCCGGAGCTTTTCATTTCCCAGGATGCTCGATATTTTGGCCAGGATCTGCAAATGGGTAGAGGTCTGGTCGCTGGGAGTGATAAAAAGGAAGAATATCTTGCAGGGCTTCCCATCAATGGCGTTAAAATCAAGACCCTCTTTGATAACAGCCAGTCTGACTACCGGCTCCTTAAGACCGTCGAGCCTGATATGGGGAATGGCAACACCATTGCCAACTCCGGTCGAGGAAATCTCTTCCCTCTCCAGGAGTTGCTGGATTATCTGCCGCTGCGCAATTGTTCCATTGCCATTCAAAGCAAGTGATGGCGGAACGATCCGGGATAAAAGATCTTCCCGATCCTTGACTTTGGACAAACAGGAAATTTTTTCTGAATCAAGCAGTTCGTAAATTTTCATGGTACGAGTACTTACCTCCTTCATATCCTGCCGACGGCAAAAAACTGATCGCCGAACGGAAACTGAAATTATAGCACAAATCGTCAATATGGGAAACAATACTTTCTTATTTCATCGCCTATTGAGGGTAATTTCTTCCCCCCTCCTGAGCTGTCAATAAAAAAACCTCCCATATTGGTGGGAGGTCTTCCGACAGGGCTGATTTTCAACCTGGCTGATAAACATTGACTGTTAAATGTATCCCGGTTTCAACACGCATAAATCATGCCATAAATCAAAAAAGTCACCTTTTGGCTAAGTATCAATATAATAATAAAATTCTCCAGGTGAACTGCCTGATGGAAGATTTTCCTTTCTCCAGCCGAAGCGATTAAATCCTGGCACCATGTTCAGGGCAAAATTTCATTTTGTTTTGACATATATTATGTATAACAATAAGTTATAGCCTATTGCCTCCTTTTTGTCATCAGCTTCATTTTGGGCAGGCCAGCACGTAAGTTCCTGATAGAAACATCGTCTACTGAATCAAAGTAATTAAAAACAGCACCTGAAGATTCATCTTCACTGTTCGAGAGGATCAAGCAATGACGACTGCCAAATTAAACCGCCTCAAGTCCCGCATGGATCGAGAGCTCAACCGTTGCCTGGCTTCATCTTTTTTCAGCAACGTAATCTATACCGCCCTCAAGAGAGAGCAGATTTCCCAGCGGTATCTCAGACTCATGCAGGCAGCAATGCGGAAAAACTGATTACCGGTACCCGGCTCGCCTTGACCGGTTCCGGGCATGATATAGGCTGAGGCTGCCTGCCTTGCCGGAAAGCAGGGCACTCCTAATGGAGCCCTATGGGAATTTCTCGGCCCCGCTATTCCTGATCCATTATAGAGGCCCATCCTATAATGACCAGGCCGGTATCCATGTGGATACCAGTATGAAGCACGTTTTTTCCCACTATCTACCTGCCTTTCAAAGTTTTTAGTCTCTTTAAGCTGATTTATACCAAAGAAAAGCCATTTTGGTATTGCTTATAATTTATTAAACCATCACAGTTGACTCCGTAATGCCTTGTGTTAAGATATTTCAGACGGAGATTGATGGCACAAACATGGGAAGACAGAGGTCATTTTTGATGCCGAACGGGAGAGCATTTAAGACTGACGTTAGTTTTCTTGAGAAACTTGCTATCGGAGCATGTGGTACCAAAAATGTATCACAAGAAATACGAGCTGAAGCAGCCCGTGCGCTGGCCAAGATATCAGAAAATAACACTGAGAAGGTTTTAGAGCAATTTGCATCAGCAGATGAGATAACAAGGCCGGGTATTGCTTGGGCACTCAGTAAACGGGGTCGATTGGATATTCGTAAAATAATAGACATTGTCCCATTAGATTCAATTGACACAAGGCAATGGGTAGCATTTATGCTGGGTTATGCTGAACATAATCAACTTATTGGAAAAATTGAGGACTTAAAGAATATAGACTCTGAATTATATTTTGCAGTCACCCTGCTCTGGAAAATTATATCAAGTTGGGTATACAATCTTGAGGAGGTTTAATTGATGCTCAATAGTACTCCTACACCATTATATTCTACCGAGTATGGTACTGCCTACGTTGGAGACTCCTACGATTTATTGAAGAAATTAGGCACCGCGTCTGTTGACCTTGTGTTAACATCACCGCCTTTTGCTCTCCAAAGGAAAAAAGAGTATGGGAATGAAGACCAGGAGGAGTATGTAGACTGGCTCCTCAGATTCGGTCCTGAAATTCTCAGGGTATTAAAGCCGACCGGGAGTTTTGTTTTAGATATTGGAGGGGCATATAAGGAAGGAATACCTGTACGTTCTTTGCATAGTTACCGTATTCTTATACGACTCTGTGATGAGTGCGGCTTTAACCTTGCCGAAGAGTTTTTCTGGTATAATCCTGCAAAACTTCCATCTCCTATAGAGTGGGTTAATAAACGAAAAATACGGGTAAAAGATTCTGTAAATACTGTGTGGTGGTTATCAAAAACAGAGGAACCAAAGGCCGATGTAAAAAAGGTGCTAATCCCTTACTCAGACAGAATGAAAACTTTGTTAGAGAATCCAGAAGCATTTTACAAACCGAAGAAACGTCCATCTGGCCACGATATTTCATATGGATTCAAAGTTAAAAACGAAGGTGCAATTCCATCTAATCTGCTTCAGATATCAAATACTGAGAGTAACTCAAAGTACCTTAGACTGAATGGCACTTACATAAGAATTAGTAATTCTCCCGCAGAGACGCTGAGACGCAGAGGATATCATTGAAAAGTAAAAGTAAAACAAGTTCCTCCTTGTGCCTTTTTACTTTTTGCTTGCTTCCAGGC
>JBFLZW010000074.1 GCA_040755755.1 bacterium
CTGCCACAGTCAGCTATATCGAAACCCACGGGACAGGAACCAGTCTGGGTGATCCGATCGAGATCAACGGCTTGAAGAAAGCCTTCGAGGAGCTGTATAGAAAGCGGGGCAAAACCCCACCCCCAAAACCCCACTGCGGCCTTGGTTCGGTAAAGACCAATGTCGGCCACCTGGAGACAGCGGCAGGCATGGCCGGTATCATCAAGGTGGTTTTGGCCATGCAGCATAAAACCCTTCCGGCCACGGTCCACTTCGAGGAGCTCAATCCCTACATCCAGCTTGAGGGCAGTCCCTTCTATATTGTCAAGGAAACCAGACCCTGGGAGCCGCTCAAAGGTGATGATGGCAGGATTATCCCCAGGCGGGCAGGAGTAAGCTCCTTTGGCTTTGGGGGTGCCAACGCCCACATCGTGCTTGAGGAGTATGAGAAGGGTGAAAATAACCATCACCCCCACCCAGCCTCCCCCCTCAAGGGGAATGGTCAACAGGATGAGCAGATCATCGTGCTCTCAGCCAGGAGTGAAGAAAGGCTCAAGGCTTATGCACAGCAGATGGTGGAATTCCTGAAAAGAGTTACTGCTCCAAGCCCGGCAGATGCTTCTGCCTCAAGCCTGCCGGATATTCATGCAGCAAGCCTGCCGGGTGCTCGCCCTGATCCGATCAGCCTGACTGATCTTGCCTACGTCCTGCAAGTTGGGCGAGAAGCTCTGGAGGAGCGATTGGCTCTGGTGGTGCCAGGCATACAGGAATTGATAGTGAAATTAACCCGATACTGCCAGGGGAGAAAGGATGAGGGTTTTTATCAAGGGAATGTGAAGGCAAACAGGGCTAAATCCGAGCTTCTGGTTGCAGGAAAAGTAGGAAAGGAATTTATCAGGACCCTGGCACGGGAGAGAGAGCTTGCCAGGTTAGCACATCTGTGGGTACTCGGAGTGGACATAGAATGGGAATTATTATACCAAAACTCCAGGCCAAGACGCATATCTGTGCCTACCTACCCTTTTGCCAGGGAAAGGCATTGGGTTACGGTATCATCAGTATCAAAGAGGGGCATCAACCCAGCCCTGGCGTACGTAAATCAGCATCAATTGGGCAGAGCAGACAGAGCCCCCGGTCAGGGCCAGGTTCCGGGGTTCCATTCTCTGATTGGCCTTCATCCTCTGATTGGCAGCAATACCTCGACCTTACGGGAGCAAAGGTTTTCGACCTGGCTGAGCGGAGACGAGTTTTTCCTGGCTGACCATGTGGTAGGTGAGCACAAGGTGCTGCCTGGCGTGGCTTATCTTGAGATGGCGCGGGCCGCAGGTGAGATCAGTGGAGAGAGAAAGGTCAGGGGGCTCAGGGATATTGTCTGGGCACAACCGGTCACGGTGGCCTCAGCCCCTCAACAGGTGCACATCAGCCTGTATCCGCAGCAGCAGGACAGGGTGGAGTTTGAGGTAAGTACCGCTGGCGAGAGCAACCGGCGGGTGGTGCACAGTCAGGGAAAGCTGGTCTATGATGGCCAGGGCCTTGAAACTCCAACCAGGGCACAGCTCATCGATATTGAAGCCATCAAGACTCGATGCCGTGAGTTGAAAAGCGGCCGGGAATGCTATCAGGCATTTCAGAGCGGAGGGCTTAAGTACGGGCCGGGCTTTCAGACCATCAGGGAGCTTTTCTTCAATGGGAAAGAGGCCCTGGCACGCCTCGAGGTGCCGCAGAATCTTAAGGGCAGCATTCAGGAATTCGGGCTTCATCCTTCCCTGATGGACGGGGCATTGCAGACAGTGGCAGGACTTATGGCCAGCCAGTCCGAAGGTCAGGAAAAAAGCTCTGCCGATGCTCTCTATCTTCCCTTTGCCCTGGGAGAGGTGGAGATTATCAGCCCCCTGCTGCCTGAGACAGGCTATGCCTATGCAACTGTGGCCGATGATCAGTCAGGCAAAAGTCTTCCCTCTGCACGGTCCAGAGTCAAAAGGTTCAACATTCAGCTTGCAGATGAGACTGGCCAGGTGCTGGTAAGCATGAGGGACTTTTCAATCCGGGCACTCAGGCAGCCTCAAAAGAGCTCACCCCTTATCAGTGGAATCACCGAAGCGAATAAAGCTCAGACTGATAAGGTATTGGTCAGAGTAAAGGAACAGGAACTCAGGGCTGGTGAGCATGAGCTCGGAGCCGGTAGTGAACAGAAAGTCAAAGCAGATGCACAGGATTTGCGTCAAAGGATTCAAAAGGACCTGCTGAAGGCGGTCTCGGAGACTTTGAAGATCAAGGAAAAGGAGCTTGATCCGGATGAGGACCTGAGCGGGTATGGATTTGATTCCATCACCATAACTGAGTTCGCCAATCGGCTGAATGAGAAGTATAACCTTGAGATTACGCCCGTTGCCTTCTTTGATCATCCTTCTATTGGCTCATTCGCTCAGTACTTGAGCCAGGAATATCGAGACAGACTCATTCCCTTTTATCAGGATAGCCTGAAGGTGACCAGGCAGCCTGCACTGAATGAGCCATCAGAGCCGGCAGAGGAGGTTTTTGAGGAGATCAGGCTGAAGCCCCGGTTCCAGAGCTTTGGTTATGAAGGGCCGCAGGCAGATGGAGCCATTCAATATGCCAGGAGTGAGCCGATAGCCATAGTTGGCATGGCCGGGGTGATGCCCCAGTCGGAAGACCTTGAGGTATTCTGGAAGCACCTTGAAGAGGGCCGGGACCTTATTACCGAGATACCCAAAGATCGTTGGGATTGGCGCGTATGCTTTGGTAATCCGGCCAAAGAAGCCAATAAGACCAACATCAAGTGGGGCGGGTTCATGAAGGAAGTGGATAAATTCGATGCCGCCTTCTTTGGCATATCGCCCCGTGAGGCAGAGCTGATGGATCCCCAGCAGAGGCTTTTTTTGCAGACAGTATGGAAAACCATCGAGGATGCAGGCTATAAGCCCTCCGATTTATCCGGCACCAAGACCGGCTTGTTTGTCGGGGTAGCCAGTTCAGATTATCAGGATATTTTACGCGCGCAGGGCATTACTATCGAAGCCTATACCTCAACCGGCATGGCCCACTCGATCCTGGCCAACCGCATCTCTTTCCTTCTCAATCTGCATGGGCCGAGCGAGCCGATCGATACTGCCTGCTCAAGCTCTCTGGTGGCAATCCACCGGGCTGTAGAGGCGATCCGGGCAGGGGATTGTGAGATGGCGATTGCCGGTGGAGTCAATGTTATCCTGAGCCCGGCATTGTATATTTCTTTCAGCAAAGCAGGCATGTTGTGCGAGGATGGCCGGTGCAAGACCTTTGACAAGCGGGCTAATGGTTATGTCAGAGGTGAAGGGGTAGGAGCTATCCTGCTCAAGCCGTTAAGCAGGGCCAAATCAGAGGGGGACCACATCTATGCCCTGATCAGGGGAACAGCCGAAAACCACGGGGGCCGGGCTAACTCCCTGACTGCCCCAAATCCCAGCGCCCAGGCTCAACTGCTGCTCAGGGCATACGAGAGGGCACAGCTCGATCCTGCTACAATCAGTTATATCGAAACTCATGGAACCGGCACCAGCCTTGGAGATCCGATCGAGGTAGAGGGGTTAAAGAAAGCCTTTAAGGATCTGTCCGGAAGATGGGGCACAACCACTCTCAAAGAGCCCCTTTGTGGCCTTGGTACCGTAAAAACCAATATCGGCCACCTTGAGGCAGCAGCCGGAATAGCCGGTGTGATCAAAGTTCTCCTGGCCATGAAACACAAGAAACTTCCGGCCACGGTCCACTTTGAGGAGCTTAACCCTTACATCCAACTTGAGGACAGCCCCTTTTACATTGTCAAAGAAACCAGAGCATGGGAGCCTCTCAGAAGTGACGACAGCCGGATTATTCCACGTCGGGCAGGAGTCAGCTCCTTTGGCTTTGGAGGAGTCAATGCCCACATCGTGCTTGAGGAATATGGAGAACCATGTCAGGAGCATGAAGAACCGGGGCTGCAGCTTAGCCCGCCAGTACAGGATGGGCAGCAGGAAGACCATATTGACCATATTATTGTGCTCTCAGCCAAAAATGAAGAAAGGCTCAAGGTTTATGCTCACCAGATAGTTGAGCTCCTGGAAAAGACCACCCTGGTGAATTCTTCATCCGCGCCGCAGGAAGAAGAACCGGCACGAAAAGCTCAGAAGGAGATTCAAGAGGAGTTACTCAGGCTTGTTTGCCAGAGGCTGAACGTTACAGAGAAGGATATTGACCTGAAGGAGGACCTGGGTGAATATGGCCTCGATCCGGTCGGCTTGACCGAACTTGGCAATCATATTAATGAAAAATATAATCTTTGGATACCCCAGGCTATCCTCTTTGAACACCCGTCTCTTGAATCGCTGGTGCAATATGTATGGGAAGAGCAGAGAAGCAGTCTTATCCAGCATTACCCCTGCCCGCACGAAGCGAAAAGAAGCCAGAGCCGGGAGGCTGTCAGTCTGGCTGATCTTGCCTATACCTTGCAGGTGGGCCGTGAGGCCATGGAAGAGCGGTTAGCTCTGATAGTGTCGAGCCTCAAGGAATTGGAGGAGAAGCTCGTTCAATATTGCCAGGGATCAGAGGGAGAAGAGGTATATACCGGGAACGTGAAAGCAAACAAAGCGAAGCTCGGGCCTGTGCTCACCGGAAAAATCGGAGAGGAATTTGTTAAGACTGTTATTCAAAACAGGGAATTCAGCAAGTTAGCTCAACTATGGGTACTTGGAATGGAAATAGATTGGAGGCTGCTGCATCTCAATCGCACTCCGAGACGACTTGCTCTTCCTACCTATCCTTTTGCCCGGAAAAGGTGCTGGATACCTGCATCCGATAGGGGAATCAGTGCCATGATAATGAACGGTCAGGGTAAAGTGCTCAAGCATCATCCTCTGCTTGATCGCAATATTTCAACCTTACGGGAACAGAAATTTTCCACCCTGCTCATGGGAAATGAATTCTTCCTGGCTGATCGTATGGTTGAAGGGCAAAAGGTTTTACCGGAGCTGACTTACCTGGAGATGGCCCTGGCAGCGGGTGAGCTCAGTGCGGGCAGGAAGGTTCAAAGGCTGGAGAACATTGTCCTGGCAAGGCCGATCAGCATAGCCAGGGCTCCCCGGCAGGTTTACACCAGCCTGTATCCGAAGCAGGGCTGGTTGGAGTACGAAGTGAGCACGCCCGATGGAGATAATCACGGGGATAAGCGAGGGAACAGGCAAGGCGATAACCAGGGTAATAACCAAGATGATAATCAAAGAGTGGCACAGAGAGTAATACATAGCCAGGGGAGGTTGATCTTTCAGAGAAACGCTGGAAGCAAGGTCACGGATAACCGGACTGACGGCCAGGACGGGAAGGATGGGAGTAGTGAGGTTATCAATATTGAGGCTGTCCGGCAGCGATGTCAAAAGTCCTCAAGCGGTGAAGAGTGCTACCGGAGATTTCAGGGCGCGGGTTTGCACTATGGTTCAGGCTTTCAGGCCATTCAAGAGCTTTTTTATAACGGCAGCGAGGCCTTATCACGGATTGAGTTGCCCGCAGAGATGAAAGATGGCTTCCAGGAATTCAAACTGCATCCTGTCCTGATGGATGGAGCGCTGCAAACAGTTATCTGGCTGATGCACAGCCAGGGAGCAGAACTCGATGACACCGCCTATTCCTATCTCCCCGTTGCCGTAAGGGAGGTGGAGATTATCAAACCCCTGTCAGCACGAGGATATGCTCATGTCACCTCGGCTGAGGACCAGCTTTCTGATGCGGGTCAGCGCCTGGCAAAATTCCCGATAAAGAGATTTACTATCCAACTGGGAGACGAGAAAGGCTGCGTTCTGGTAAGGATGAAGGATGTTTCCATAAAAGCACTCAGGCAGCCTTTAAATCTCAAAGCTCATCCCGGAGTGGTTCAACCTGATAGAGCCGGCATGATGTACTTTCGAAGTGTATGGGAGCGGTCAGTGGAGGGTGCTGAATCCTTCGAGACGGCTGCGGATGGCCAGGATGTATTGGCAGAAGGTGCCCTTTCAGGGCATGTGCTGATCTTTGATACTAACAGGAATATCAGCGGGGATGGCACTGGAGATGCCACCGGGGATAGCAATGGGCAGATTGCTCAGACCCTCCAGGAGAGGATGACCACCAAGGGTGAGTGCGAGGCAAAGCTCATTGTGGTCAAGCCGGGACAGGAATACCGTGAGATTGATGAATTCGAGTATGAGATTAATCCCGGTCACCGGCAGGACTATTTCCGGCTAATCGGGACCCTGGCCAGCCGGCAGGCGCTGCCGGATACTGTTATTCACCTGTGGTCACTGTGCTCAAGAGGGGCAATGGGGCCGATTGGGCCAATGGGGCTAACGAACTCAGGGAGTGATTACCCGGACAGTCTGAGTCTGGCCAGTCAACCCGATTTTAAAGCCCGGCTTGCTCTGGGGATGTATTCGATATGCTACCTCAGCCAGGCACTCACGGAGCGGGAGCAAAAGTCCAGGAGAAAACTCAGGCTGCTGTATGTCTATTCAAACTCAAACGACCATCCACAGCCCCAGTATGCGGCTGTAAGTGGCCTGATCAAAACCATCCGCCTTGAAAATCCACGGTTCATCTATAAGGCGGTGGAAATAGAGGGGGCGGAGGAGGGTGAAAATACCCATCCCCCCAGCCCACACCAATCCAGGGAAGCTGCGTCAAAAATCCTCAGCATACTGCTGGCTGAGCTTCGCACCGGGCGTGAGGCCGAGGTTGAGGTCCGCTATGAGGGAGGACAAAGGTTTGTCAGACGCTGGCAGGAGATTGATTTCGCACGCGAGGCCGATAAGGCCCCCCAGGACGATACCGATAAATCCACCCGGGACCATACACCAACTCTGCTCAGAGAGCATGGCGTGTATGTGATCACCGGGGGGCTGGGCGGGCTTGGGCTCATCTTTGCCCGGTATCTGGCCAGGCAGGTGAAGGCAAAACTTGTACTGGCAGGCCGCTCTGATCTGAGTGCCAGGGGGCAGGATAAAATCACCGGGCTGGAATCCCTGGGGACTGAGGTAGTCTATGTCAAAGCTGACATAACCAGCAAAGAGCGGGTCCAGGAGCTTATAGCCAAAGCCAGGCAGCGCTTTGGCAGGATACACGGGGTGATACACAGCGCCGGGGTAGTCAGGGATGCACTCCTGTCCAAAAAAGCACCGGAGGACATGGAACAGGTCCTGGCTCCCAAGGTATATGGCACCCTGTATCTGGATGAGGCCACCCGTGATGAGCGGCTTGACTTTTTTATCCTGTTCTCATCACTGGCAGCCGTGACCGGCAACATTGGGCAGGCGGATTATGCCTATGCCAACAGCTTCATGGATAATTTCGCCGCCTGGCGGGAAGGGCTGCGCGCCAGGCATGAGCGCTCTGGCAGGAGCCTGTCCATCGACTGGCCGCTGTGGCAGGAAGGCGGCATGAAGGTAAATGAGCAGACGGAAATTTTCCTCGCCAGGACCCTTGGCGTGAAAACCCTGAGAACAGAAGCAGGCCTTGCGGCTTTCGCCAGAGGGCTGACTTTGCGTGACAACCAGTTTCTGGTGATAGAAGGAGATCGAAGCAAGGTAAAACGAGTACTTGGTATCAAAGAAGAGGATTCTCACGGTGATTCCCGGCAGGGACCCGGCGCTCGCTCAAACCCGGCAGGTAATGCCGGTAAGACCGGCCAGATTCAGTCGGCGGAGGAGCAGGGCCTGCGCCAGAAGATCCAGGAGGAATTACTGAAAGCCATCTCAGGAGTCTTGAAGATCAGGGAGCAGGATATCGACCCCGATGACGACCTGAGCGGATATGGGTTCGATTCAATTACACTCACTGAGTTCGTCAATCAATTGAACGAAAAGTTTGGCATCACGCTTACACCGGTCGTTTTCTTTGAGCATCCCTCTATCAGCTCCTTTGCCCGGTACTTATGCCAGGAGCATAAAGACAGGCTCATTTCATACTATCATGGTAGTTTAGGTGGAGATGAAGAAGTGGAAGGAAGAACTGCGGAGACCGACTTAACCGGGGAAACCTTCGAGGATATTGAATTAAAGCCGAAATTCTGGAGCATGGAGATTGAAGAGGGGCAGAGCGGAGCCGCCCGGCTTTCCGATGAGCCGATAGCCATCATTGGCATGGCCGGGATGATGCCCCAGTCAGAGGACCTTGATACCTTCTGGAAGCATCTGGAAGAGGGCCGGGACCTTATCACCGAGATTCCCAAAGATCGCTGGGATTGGCGTGCTTACTTTGGTGATCCGGCCAGGGAGGAGAATAAGACCAATATCAAATGGGGCGGGTTCATGAAAGAGGTGGATACATTCGATGCCGCCTTTTTTGGCATATCGCCCCGTGAAGCGGAGCTGATGGACCCCCAGCAGAGGCTCTTCTTGCAGACAGTCTGGAAGACCATCGAGGATGCAGGCTATAAGCCCTCTGATTTATCCGGCACCAGTACCGGCTTGTTCGTCGGGGTAAATACTTCGGACTACCACGAACTTTTGAAGGATCGGGCCATCGCGACAGGGATCTATACCGCAACGGGAGTAGCCCACTCGATCCTGGCTAACCGCATATCGTATCTTCTCAATCTGCATGGACCGAGCGAGCCGATCGACGCTGCCTGCTCAAGCTCTCTGGTAGCCATTCACCGGGCTGTGGAGGCGATCCGGGCAGGAGATTGTGATATGGCCATTGCCGGTGGAGTCAATGTTATCCTGAGCCCGACCCTGTATATTTCTTTCAGCAAGGCAGGCATGCTGAGCGAGGATGGCCGGTGCAAGACCTTTGATAAACAGGCCAATGGTTATGTCAGAAGCGAGGGGGTCGGTGCCATCCTGCTCAAGCCCTTAACCCGGGCCGAAGCGGAAGGTGACCACATCTATGCCCTGATCAGGGGAACAGCGGAAAATCATGGCGGTCGGGCCAATTCCCTGTCTGCTCCCAATCCCGGAGCTCAGGCCAGGCTGCTGGTCAAAGCCCATGAAAAGGGCAGGATCGATCCTGCCACCGTCAGTTATATCGAGGTCCACGGAACAGGCACCAGCATTGGAGATCCAATCGAGATCAACGGCATACGGAAAGCCTTTGAAGAACTGTACAGAAAGTGGGGAAAAGAGCCACCCAAAGTGCCTCACTGCAGGCTTGGTACCGTGAAAACCAATATCGGCCATGCGGAGGCGGCATCCGGAATAGCAGGCGTGATTAAGGTGCTTCTGGCCATGAAGCACAGGAAACTTCCCGCCACTATCCACTTGAAAGAGCTTAACCCCTATATTCAATTGCAGGGCACTCCGTTCTCTGTTGTCAGGGAACCAACACCCTGGGAGCCTCTGAAGGATCATGACGGACAGATCATCCCACGGCGTGCGGGAGTAAATGCCTTTGGTTTTGGCGGGGTCAATGCATACGTTATACTTGAGGAATACACCAGGCCTTCAATTAAACCACGCCTTTCTGGTCAAACTCTTCAACTCGTTCTCCTTTCAGCTAAAAATAAGGAAAGATTGCAGGCATCCGCCAGCCAGTTAGTAGAGTTTCTGCAAAGAGAAACAGCGCGAGAGCGGCATGAAGACCGGCAAGCACTCAACCTGGAAAACATTGCCTATACCCTCCAGGTGGGACGGGAAGCAATGGAGGAGCGACTGGCCCTGACAGTATCGAACACGGCGGAGCTGGTAGAGAAATTAGCCCGATACTGTCAGGAGACACCGGATGGAGACAGTTGTGGCAAGGATGGTTTTTATATGGGCAATGTGAAGGCAAATAAAGGCAAAGCCGAGCTTTTTATTGGAGATAAAGAGGGAGAAGATTTTGTGAAAAGCCTCATTGCCAATCGGAAACTCAATAAGTTAGCCCAGCTTTGGGTACTTGGGATAAAAATCGACTGGAGGATGCTCTATCCGCATCATACTCCGGACCGCATTCCTCTGCCTACCTATCCTTTCGCCAGGGAGCGCTATTGGATACCGGAGGTTGAAAATTTTGCGGCAAAAGCTAATCCCGTGAGTGGTCAGCAGGGGCAAACAAGCGAATTTCACCCAAGCGGGCAGATTGAACTTGAAGAATTAAAGAAGCTTTTTTCAGGCATGTTAAAAATGGACCTTGACCATATAGATGAAAATACTACCATCGATCAACTGGGAGTTGATTCCATTCTGCTCATGGAAGCTCTCCTTACGGTCAATAAAGAACTTAACCTGGATATTAAGGCTTCTGATGTCGCTCATTTAACCAGGGTCAAGGATTTTATCGACCTTATTGCCCAATCTCAGGAAGGTACAAACTCCCCGGTTCGAACAGCTCACAGGACGACCAGGACCGGTGTATCAATAGGGCAATCGAAATATGACCAGCACTGTCTGGAAAAATACCAGTATGCTTTTTCAGGAATTGACACGCTCAGGATATTTTTCATCCAAGGCTCACAGGGTATTAACACCGAGGTAATTACCTGCGGACACAGGGATGCCGAGACTATCCTGCTGTTATCCCCGATAAACTGCCTGGCTACAGCCTGGATGCATCAATTCAGGGAATTATCTTCCCGGTTTCACCTTATCGCTGTGCACTATCCCGGACATGGAAGGAGTGAATTTGCCCCGGAACGGAGCGATCTCGACTCCATCGGCCAGAATATTACAGAGATTGCAGATCTTTTGAATATCACCCGGCCCTTTCACTGGGTTGGATGGTCTCTGGGTGGCATGATTGCCCTGGCAATCGGTGAACGATACCCGGATACCGTCAAGACATTGACCCTGGTCAGTACGACCAGCAAGATTGAACAGGATGACTCGCTTGAAAATAAGTATATTTTTTCTCAGCTTCTGGTAAAAGATTTCCATTCCAACATGCCAAGGTCAATGCGCTCCCGGAAAGAGGTGTGGGCCGATTGCATTAAGGCCGACTGCACTCCGGAGGTATCGCTTCATTATACTGATCAGGTATTCAAGTTTGATTTCCGGGAGAAAATTTCCACTCTTGCCATTCCGACCCTGGTAATTGCCGGTGGCCGGGATAAAGTTACCCCTCCCGCATCCGGCAAATATATTTGCGACAAGATCAAAGGTTCACACTACTGTGAGCTTAAAACGGGAGGCCATTATATTCCTTTGCAAAATCACCGGTATTTTAACCAAAAGCTGATGAATCTGGTATGCTCTCAGGCAGGTACAGAGGGGTAAAGGCACAGAGGGGCAAAGCTTTGCCCCTCTGCTAATCGTGGCCTGCACGGTTAACGGTGGCATGGACGATCCGGAAAAAATCATAGGCATGGCCGTGCAGGGTGCCATCGGAGCGGAGGAGATATCTTCCTTCCAAATCGTATGGGCCAAGGTCTGAAATAGTCTTCAGCCCCCTTTCCCGGAGAAATTGTTCCGTGCTGCCATCTTCGATCCCGAAAATCAGGGGTTCTCCAATTGCAGCAGCGCAGATCTTTGTTGCCCTGGCCCCCCTGAAGGCCCTCCAATCACCCCGGATGAAAGATTGCAGTGCATAATCGAAGACAAGAGAGCTTCCTGGCAGGCAGTTATCGGTAACGAACTGTAATACCCTATCCACTGCCCCTTCGGAGATATAGTAACTGACCCCCTCCCAGATGAAGAAAGTCTTCAGGGTTGTCTTAAAACCTCCCCGAAGAAGCACTTCCTCCAGGGATTGAGAATTGAAATCAATGGGAACGAAAGTAACGTTTTCAGGGAGATGGCCGAAGAACTTGAGCAACTGGCTTTTCTTTTCCGCCTGGGTGCCGGGGAAATCTACTTCGAAAACAGGTACCCTGCCGAGCCGGCTGCAAAACCTGTATGCCCGGCTGTCATTTCCAGCCCCAAGGATTACCAGTTGTTCAACCCCTTCTTTCAGTACCTGAATCAAGAGTGAATCTATATGTTTGGTTCGGGCGATATGATAGCAATAAATACCCGGACTGCCGATTTCCATTACCCGCCGGGTGATCCATCCAAGATGAAAGCATATACGCCACCACCGATTCAGGAACTGCCTGGCCAGATAGTCCGGATTACGCACGCTTTCATCACGCTCACAGGCAGCTATCGCCCGCGCACAGGCCACGAGCTGTGCTGATTTTATTGCACGATCTAAAGACCGTCTGCGGATATTGCGGGGAATGATCTTCATCTCTTCTCCCTGTTTACCTGTGTTCAGTTCACCCGTCTAGGGAGAATGGCACTTACATAAGAATTAGTAATTCTCCCGCAGAGACGCTGAGACGCAGAGGATATCATTGAAAAGTAAAAGTAAAACAAGTTCCTCCTTGTGCCTTTTTACTTTTTGCTTGCTTCCAGGCCGTTGACACATCGATATATCCCGACTTTCATCAGGACCTTGCCGGATTGGTTGTTCTCTGCGTCTTCTGCGGGAGATCTTTTTTCCCTGTGTGCTTTGTGTCCTCTCTATATTATAAGCTTGGCTTATGTAAGTGCCATTCCTCTTAGTATACCTCTGTTTCGGCAGCTTCGGTTCTTTTTCGCTATATCACCTCCGGTTTGAC
>JBFLZW010000075.1 GCA_040755755.1 bacterium
ATACGAGAAGGCACAGATCGATCCTGCCACAGTCAGCTATATCGAAACCCACGGGACAGGAACCAGTCTGGGTGATCCGATCGAGATCAACGGCTTGAAGAAAGCCTTCGAGGAGCTGTATAAAAAGCGGGGCAAAACCCCACCCCCAAAGCCCCACTGCGGCCTTGGCTCGGTAAAGACCAATATCGGCCACCTGGAGACAGCGGCAGGCATAGCCGGAGTTATCAAGGTAGTTTTAGCCATGCAGCATAAGACGCTTCCGGCCACGGTCCACTTCGAGGAGCTCAATCCCTACATTCAGCTTGAGGGCAGCCCATTTTATATTGTCAGAGAAACCATGCCCTGGGAACCGCTCAAGGGCGATGGTGGCTGGATTGTTCCCAGGAGGGCAGGAGTAAGCTCCTTCGGCTTCGGGGGGGCCAATGCCCACGTTGTGCTTGAGGAGTATGAAAAGGAGTGTGGTGGATACCCTCCCTATAAAGGCAACGGTCATCAGGACGAGCAGATTTTTGTGCTTTCAGCCCGGAATGAGGAAGGACTCAGGCTCTATGCCGGAAGAATGGCCGAATTTCTGAAAAAAAAGGCTCATGTCAGCCTGACCGACCTTGCCTATACACTGCAGGTTGGGCGGGAGGCCATGAATGAACGGCTGGCTGTAGTGGCATCCGGTATCCGGGAATTGATAGACAGGTTAGAGCAGTACTGCCACGACCAGGCGGATGCGGATAGAGAAGATGTATACCGGGGAAGGGTGGATAAAGAGAAAGCGGACCTTTTAGTGACCGGAAAAGAGGGAGAGGAGTTTATCAGGATTATTATCACCGAGAGGAAACTGGCCAAGTTAGCCAGACTCTGGGTATCGGGAGTGGATATTGACTGGAAATTACTCTACCTGACATCGTCCCCAAACCGGATTGCGCTTCCTACCTATCCCTTTGCCAGACAACGCTATTGGATACCGGCACCAGCGGGCTCGATGGGGCATGCCAGGAAAATTCAGCCCCTGCATCCCTTCCTCAATGGGATCGATCCGGAGGCAAGCCTGGTGCAGCAGGGGCTTGCTTTTAAAAAAATCCTGCACTGGAACGACTTGATCCTCAGAGACCATAAAGTGCGAGGTCAATCCACACTTCCGGGAGTGGTGTATCTGGAAATGGCCTGTGCGGCTGTTTCAGCAATTAAACAGAATCACGGCTTCAACCTGGCACAGGTGGTCTGGCTTCAGCCGCTAACTCTCAAAGATACCAGTAAAGAAGTTCACCTCACCCTCATCGACGGAAACGGCCAGCTCAACTACGAGGTCCAGAGCAGCTCGAACGGCCATCCCGTTACCCACGCCAAAGGTACAATAAGCCTTGCTGATTCTCCTGCCGGGAGAATTGAGCAGCGCATCCGCACCGAAGAGATACAGGCAAAATGCACCCAGAGGATCGATAAGGAAACCCTGTATGCCACCTTCAGGCAGACCGGCCTCGACTATGGCTCCTATTTTCAGGGGTTGGATCAAATCTGGATCAATGCCGATGAAGCCCTGGGACATTTCAGCCTGCCGCTCCTATATGAGCATGAGCTCAGACAGTATACCCTCCATCCCGTCCTGATGGATAGCGCTCTTCAGACCATAGCCGGGCTGTTGACCTGCCTTGACGAATGGGATGGGCAACTCCTGCTGCCCTTTGCGGCAGAGAGGGTGGAGATTACCCATCCCCTTCAGGCAAGCGGATATGCCTATGTCAAAGCCCTGGGAAATTACCGCTTTCATGTGGCAATCCTCGATGAGAGCGGTCTGGTATGCATTAAGCTTCACGAGGTGACTTTACGGGAATCCGCTGTGCAACTGAAATCCTTCTTTTATCTTCCTTACTGGAAACAAAGCCCGCTCAAGTCCATTCAGACGCCCAGTCATCAGGCATGGCAGATCAGGAAAACCGGAGAAGAGCGGGGGAAGGATCGTCAGACCGTACTTATCATTTACCCCCCGCACGGTTTGAAGCTTGTGGAATTGCTGTCACACTTTCATCCGAAAGACGAAGTAATGAGGATCCGGCTGAGCGGCTCTGCAACAAAGCGGATTTCACCCGGATACTGGGAAGTGAAAACCGATGAACCGGCTGGCCTGGACTTTTGTATTCAACAGATAAGTACCGTCCATGTCATTTATTTTCTTGGTGGGATCCAAGTTCAAAGGATAGATGAAGATTATCTGGCCAGACTGGAAAAAAGCCAGGAGGAGGGGGTGCTTTCTCTCTTCAGGCTGATCAAATCACTCAGCCGGCGTAAGCTCCTTCACCGCTCCTTTCAGCTCAAGGTGATTACCAATGATGCTTATCAGATCAGCTCTGAGGAAATCACCAATCCCTACTCGGCAAGCTTATTCGGATTAGCCAGGGTGATAGCCAAAGAATATCCCGCCGTGCAGGTCTCCTGCCTTGATATCAGGTGGGATGAAATAACGGGAAAAGCATCAGCCGAGACAATAAAGGCCCTCGGAGAGGCCATCGGCGTCCCGGCTTTTCCCTCGCCGCAGGAGAATGCAACGAGTAAAGAGGCAGCTATACGAGAAGGAAAGAGATACATCCGTACCCTGGAGCCGGTTCTCCTTCCTCCTGTGCCAGCACGTCAGACACCCCTCAAATTCCAGGGCGTGTACCTGATCTTGGGCGGAGCTGGCGGAATAGGGCTTGAGCTCAGCCGCTATTTAGCGGAAACCGTGCAGGCACGGCTGGTTTTACTGGGACGAAGCAGGTTGACGGCTGAGCGGAAAGAAAAAATCTCCGCAATCGAGGCAAAGGGCGCAAAGGTGCTGTATGTACAGGCTGAAGCAACAGACCTTGAGAGCATGAGAGAAGCTGTCACCACAGCCAGATCTCATTTTGGCAGAATCAACGGGGTGATTCACTCTGCTCTTATCCTGAAAGACAAGACCCTGGAAAACATGGATGAAGAGACATTCCAGGCCGCCCTGGGCCCCAAGGTCCGGGGCAGTGTGGTTCTTTATGAGGTAATAAAGGGTGAGCCTCTCGATTTTATCCTGTTTTTTTCCTCCAGCCAGTCGTTCCTGAGCAATGCCGGGCAAAGCAACTATGCCGCAGCCTGCACCTTCAAGGATGCCTTTGCCCTTTATCTCAATCAGCGAGAGTCATATCCAGTCAAAATTATCAACTGGGGATATTGGGGAAGCGTGGGAGTTGTGGCTTCAGAGGAATATAACAGGCTGCTGGCAGCGCAGGGCTTCCACTCCATCGAGCCTGAAGAGGGAATGGAGGCAGTGCACAGGGTCCTAGGCCATAATGTGGTTCAAGTTGTGGCCGTAAAAGCGGAAGACCACGCCCTGGAGGAGATGGGTGTTGACCAGCATCACCGGATTGAGGTACTGCCTGAAGATATTCCTTCGACTATTAACACTATGACCTGTGAGGTCAATAAGTTTCTCGATGAGGAAACGCAGGGAGAGGATGAGGACCAGGGAGAGGATGACGACCAATGAGTAAGCAGAAGTTACTTCATTTTCGGCAGATAATGAGCGAGCTCGATAAGTTCGGCCAATATCTATTACTCGGCTTCTTTCAGAAGGAGGGAGTTTTTCGAAAAGGGGGTGAGCACTATCAGAGGATAAAGCTCAGAGAGCAGATGAAGATTATCCCCAGGTATTTCCGCCTCTATGATGCCCTGCTCGGCATTATGAACAGAGCAGGATTCATTCACCTTGAACGACAGAAAATAATTACCCAGCCGATTCTGGATGAAGCAGAGCTTAAAAAGGAGCTTCAGCGAGCCGAAGCAAAAAAGGCGGATTTAGCCGCAGCCTTTCCTGAAATCGAAGCCCATCTTCGTTACCTTTGGACATGTCTGGAGCATTACCCACTGATTCTCCAAGGAAATATTCCTGCCACCGATGTCATATTTCCCCATTCCTCGATGGAGCTGGTTGAAAAAATTTACCAGGGAAATGCCATAGCCGACCATTTCAACCGGCTGGTGGCTCAAAGCATTCATTCATATATTCAAGCCAGGCTTCCGCAATTACCGAAGGAAGGGGAGAAAAACAGGATTCCGGGGAAGAAAGAGAAAAAGATCAGGATTCTGGAGATAGGAGCAGGGACCGGAGGGACGAGCGCCTTTGTACTTGAAGCCATCAAAGAGTATGCACAATACCTCCATTATGTCTACACTGACATTTCCCTCAGCTTTACTCAGTACGGGCAAAAGCAGTATGGAAAGCGCTATCCCTTTATGGAGTTCAGGATACTGAACATTGAAGAAGACATTGAATACCAGGGGTTCATGCCTGGGAATTTTGATCTGGTCCTCGCAGCCAATATCCTGCATGCCACCAGAAGAATGCAGGATACCATCCGCAATGTAAAGGCCCTTTTAAAGAAGAATGGATGCCTGATCCTGAATGAAGTTACCGAGACCCAGGATTTTTTGACCCTGACCTTTGGCCTGCTGGATGGATGGTGGCTCTTCGAGGATGAAGAGAACCGGCTGAAAGGCTCCCCTCTTCTCAGCACGGATAGATGGCAAAAACTGCTCACCGAGGAAGGATTTGAGCGAGTAGTTGTCTTGGGATCAGAAGAGAGGGGATCAGAAGAGAAAGAAACGTCAAAGAAAGAATCAGCAGAGAAAAAAGAGAGGATGTTAACTCAAAGCATTATTGTGGCTGAAAGCAATGGCCAATTAATGCTCAAAAGACAAAAGAAAGAGCCTGCCCTGGACAGCAGCGCCACAGCCCGGATTCCAGCCAAGTTCAGCCCTGCCCAGATTAACCCAGGGAATATTCAGCTCCAAGATGCCTTATCAGCTTCGAAGGCCCCCTCCCCTGCTGATTATTCCGCAGGCATGCAGAACTTGCAGGACTTTCAGGAAATGACGCGGGAATATGTAAAGGAAGTGCTGTGCTGGGTACTGAAGATACAAAAAGGTGAGATAAATAACCGGGCCTCTTTTGAAAAATACGGCGTGGACTCCCTGGTGGTCATGGAGATCAATAAGGAGCTTGAGAAAGACTTTGGGAAGCTGCCTGCCACCTTGCTGTTCGAGCATATGTCTGTCGAGGCACTGGCAGCCTATTTTATCACCCACCATCGCCCCACTCTGGAGAGCATGCTGGCAGAGAAAATGAAGA
>JBFLZW010000076.1 GCA_040755755.1 bacterium
ATATGTTCTCATATTGTCGCTCATGATATACTCCTTTTTAATTATTTTTTCAATTACTTAGAGTATATCATGAGCGACAGCTAATGTGTTCTCAATCTATTTCTAAAAATGTGTCCGGTAGTGAGAATACTATAGACAATTTGAGATTTTTAGCATAGAATTGGCTATTTAATGAAACTCTGCTTACCCGGAATTTAGGTTACCGTGTTGATGACTTTTATCCTGATGTCGATTATATTCTTTACCCCTCTGCTCGGAGGAACAGAGCGGGGGGCAAGTGTATGGCTGGTCCATAGTCTGGTTTTTCTCTTACTGGCCCTCTGGGCGGTTGAAATGGCAGGCAGCAGGAAAAAGGTGCGGCCGGTCCGCACCCCTCTTGACTATCCGATACTCTGTTTTGTCCTGCTCTCTGTCCTTTCAGCAGCATTCTCCGTATCTCCAGCACAAAGCTTATGGACGCTTTGGAACTTCTTTGATTATATAGTCTTATTTTATATTATAGTAAATAAGTTTTCCCTGAAGGATAGCCCCCAGGTAAAATTAATCCTCTCTACCATAATTGCTGCAGGGAGTACAGCAGCCCTCTTGGGTCTTCTCAAATACCTGGGATCGTCCGCCCGGATACTGAGTTATACCTACTACAACCCAAATCCATTCGGCGCTTATCTGGCTATGGTCATCCCGATTGCCCTGGTTATGGTGCTTCATGCCAGGGACTTTGGCAAGAAGATCATAATAAGCTATTGTATATGTCTCATGGTGATAGCCTTTATCCTCACTTTGTCAAGAGGAGGATGGATTTCTCTCCTGGGTGCGCTTCTGGTGATGGCTGTTCTTCACCAAAGGAAATCCGGGACTCTTTCCGGCAGAATTTTTGTTTCCCTGCTGCCGGTTATCGGGGCCATCTTTCTGTGTGTCGCGGTAATGGGTTATTGCAGTGTAAGGAAAGAGGTTGCCGGTTTGATGAGTAAACAAAGGATCGAGAGTGTCAGTGGAAGAGTGCCGATCTGGAAGGGGACCTGGGGAATAATCCGGGCTTATCCCCTGCTTGGAGGTGGACCCGGAACCTTTCCCCTCTTATGTGAGGAGTATGTTAAAAACCATGTCGGAGACCTCAGAGACAAATATGCCCATAGTGAATATCTCCAGGTCATGTCAGAGTGGGGGGTATTTTCACTGGGGATCATCCTCTGGATACTGGCAGTTTTTTTTTCACAATTTTCAAGAGATATTCTCAGGCACGGACACAATTTACCCAATTGCTCAGGCTTGGAATACTCGGGAGTATGTTCGCCATCTCGATCCATTCCCTGGCCGAGTTTGCCCTCCATCCAATGGCTAATGCGATCATTTGTGTAGTCCTGGGGGGAATGGCACTGGGGGGAAGAAAAGGCATGTCCGCCTCTTAGCCCCGTTTTTAAACAGTCAATCTGGATTGTAAACATCGCTCAATCGACAATTCCTTTCTCGTTAACCAGCCGATAAGATTTCATATCAGTCGTTTTTTGCCGTCGTTGCATGCTTAACTCCTTGAACCTTCTTTACTCGCAGTATCACCTGAGTCAAAGGGGAGAAAGGGCGATGCGAGGAATCAGCATGAAAAGAATACTGCTGCCGTCGTTGGGAATAGCACTTGTTGCAGTGGCCTTTTTTTCTTCAAATGCATTTCCCTGGGGTTCAGCCACGCATACATTTATCAATGATCATCTTGGTAAAAAAGACAGGCTGGCAAACATCAATGAGATGTATGGCGGGACCGGCATGGATGTTTTTAATTCTCTCTTTTTGAACCAGAGTCCTTCCATCACAGTCCATTCCGAATTTATGAAAGTGTGGAATGAAGCAAAACTGCAAACAGAAAAAGCCCTGGCTTTTGGCTTTATCAGCCACAATGAAATATGGGGTGCCGATTTTACAGCCCATCGAAAGAGCATTACCTCTGATCGAGATGAAGGGTATATAATTACCAAATCCTATCTTCTGAAGGAGATATTGGAGCAGAATGCAGGTTACGGGGAACTGAATCTAGCCGATGACATGGCGCTGGCATTTGCTCACTATTGTCTCGAGCGTGGAATAGACATCCTGATTAAACGCCAGGACCCTTGTATCGGCAGAAAGATGATATTTTCGGCAAAAAACCGGAGCTCAAATTTCCCCCTTCTTCTCATTAAAGCTTATGCTCAGGATTTTACTGTCTATTATGGAAGCTATCCTGAAGCTGCCATGGGTATCTTCTCCGCTGAAGAGCAGTTCAGAAAAACCATTGTTATTTATGGACTGGCACTCGCTCAGACTGAGGATTTGGCAATACAATTGGTTGCTGAGCAGATGGCCAGACAATCCGAAAGGTTTTTTGCAGCTCATGGAATTGAAATTCCTGCAACAGTGGATATGGTATCTCTCATGAAGTTTGCTCTTGAAAAATCCATAGGGATATGTGCTGAAGATTACTATCAGGAAATATCGGCAACGATCAGTTTTCTTGAACAGCAGCTTGATGCCCACGGAATTTCCTACGACAACTAATTCATGGTTATTAACAGGTATGAAAATGTGTCCGGTAGTGTGAGCATAGTATTTTTCATATCGGAGCCATTGAGCTATCAACAAAGGGTGATAGCCTTAACTACTTGAAATTATAAAATTTAATATTCGATGTAAACGAAATTCCGCATTTGGTCGAATTATTATTCTGATCAGCCCGACTGATCATCGGGGTTGGATAACGATAGAGGAGAATAAGATATGGCCGATAGAGAGAGAAAAGTTGCAGAAAATGTAGATGGACCTTTTTACGTGGACGAAAGCTGCATTCAGTGTGGTAACTGTGCTGACGTTGCACCGGAGAATTTTACCCAGGGAGAGGAGTTTTACTATGTCTATAAGCAGCCTGATGATGACGAGGAATTGGAAAACTGCCAGCAGGCACTGGAGGAATGCCCGGTAGATGCCATAGGGGATGACGGGGAGGAAGGAGGAGAGGAGGAAGGGGAGTAGTCCACGATAACCAAAAGGAAACATGAATTGAATCAATCAATCGAGCAGGTGAAAAAGTTTGTTCAGCACCATCCGAGTCTGGTGCTCATTGGCACTGCTGACCGGAGAGGGTTTCCTCATCTGGCTATGGAAACGGGGGTCCAATGGGTCAAAGAGAGGACAATGAGGTTTGAGAGCTGGTTCTGTCTGTCCACTATCAAAAACCTGAAGGAAAACCCCAGGGTTGCCGTAGCTATCTTTGACCAGCAGACCCAAAAAGGTTATCAAATGCTGGGCCAGATCGAGTCCATCCACGAGGCTGCAATTCTGAATGGCTATATTCCAGGGGAAAAGCCCGACGAACTGGGTATTCCTTCCCAGTCTTATCGGATCGATATAGCTATTGAAGAGGTTTTATTCTTTTCCAGCGGCCCCCATTCTGATGGCCCTTTGCCATAAGGTATTGGCCAAAGTACTGGCTGCCGTAATTATCAGGGCAATTAGCTTCGCTGACCGCAATTGTGGCAGTCAGTACTCGGATATCAAGCTGTTTCTCGATATAATGGAAGCATTGGTGTTTGGCCAAACCGTCATTTCGATATTTTGAAGGTGCATCCGGATGGAGCAGGAGACCATGCCCTGGAGATATTCTACCGCTTCATTGAGTATGGTCTCTCGTCTGTTTTGGTGATTACTGAAGAATAAGTCCATTGAATTGGTGAAAACCTGACCTCCCGCTCCACGCGATTTGTCGAAGGCCTCTGATCTTTTTGAAATATTTCATCAGCATCACTGGCGTAAATGACAATAAACAAAGCTATCATAGCTACTGCGAAAAAGGTGAGACTGAAAATAATAAAGGTATAAATAAGCTTTTTATCTGAGCTGCTCGGTAATAATAGACGCATACTGTATCCTTAAAATAAAGAGTTAGGAGATTTCACCGGGTTAACAAAAAAGATTTCGAAAATGAGAAGTTATTTCAGGATAAGATGATCGTGGTTGAAAGAAAGGCGGGAAAGTAGATTCGATCAGGAGTTTCAAAATAACGACAACAGAGGAGCGAATATACAAGCCTGTTCATGAACCGGAGAACATCTGTGGCGCGAATCACGATTTTCGGTATGGCCAATTTACCGAGCGGTTCCTGACCCCGTTTCTTTAAAGTCAGACTGAAGTCCAGGACCTCGTCAGGCATAAGGTGCTGGCAGCTCACATAGCTGACAATACTAAAGGAAAAGAAGAGAAGTACTATGAAAAGTAAAGACAAGATGATAAACGAGGCCGCTTTTCTCATGATAAATGCTCTATTGTACATCTCCAAACTGCCAGGAATTCCTGTTCCCGAGAGGTTATGAAATACTTTGACTGGCTAATAGCGGGTTGTATTTACCAATAGCCCAAATATCCGCATCTGGAATTTAAGCAATCTCAATGCCAGCCATTCTGGAGTGGCCAAGGTCCTCAAAACCTGATGGTTACGCGGAATGGGAATAAATTACGTCATGATAACCTGTGAAAAATGGTGCATATACGTGCAACAAAATACAACCGCCTTTTGTACCTTATGCCAGAAAGGTAATTTTTCCGGTATCACCGACGCTTACGTGCAGTGTCTTACTGGCGCTTGCCCGGTTGGCAAAGATCTCCAGATTGCCGGTGCTTCCGAAAATGGCGCCGATCCGGGAGCTTTGATCCAGAGCGGCATAATGAGTTTGCAGGCAGGTGATAGTCTGAGAGGCGAGCTCAAGAGAGAATCGCTCTCCTTTGCCCTGAGACAGCGCCCGGAAGAAAAAATCCTGGCCGATGCTGGTAATCAGATTACCAAAAGCATCGATATGGATGATCTGGAACTCGTAAACCTGAGGAGCCAGGCACCGGGGCTCCGGAATCTCAAGCTTCAGATAATCGTTGATTTCGGGGCCAAAGAGATGGGGTGCAAGACCTGTGGAAAGCCAGGCAGATACCGGAGCAAAAATGTCACGGCCGTGAAAGGTATGACTGACAATCGGACGGAAATACTCCGTGCGGGTCAGGTGAAATACCTGAAGGTCTGGCCGCTCTTCCTGATACGGATACGATAAAACTCCATTATCCGGAGCTATAAAGTAACAGTTTTTCCCCTGGGCCAGAATAGGCCTTCTTTGACTGCCGACACCGGGATCGACGACCACCACATGAATTGTCCCTGCCGGAAAGAACCGATAGGAGCTGCCAAGAAGAAACGATGCTTCGAGGATCTGATGGGCCGGGACGTGATGGCAAAGATCTACAATCCGTACATTAGGATTGATGCTGAGGATGACTCCCTTCATAATGCCGACAAAAGGATCATGCACACCAAAGTCTGTGGTCAGAGTAATGATTGGCTCATGGCTATTACCGGGTAACAGTCTGTCTGACAAGGTCTCGTGCCCTGCCTTTCAGGTCTTTGGCTGGGTAATCTCGGTATAGATCTCCGGACGGCGGTTCTTCAGGAATGACCACCCCTTTCGGATATCCTCGATCAGGCTCAGGTCGATTTCGGCCATGATGATGCCATCATGGTGGCTGCTGGGTTTCATCATCTGATTTCCGTCAGGATCGATACAGAAGGTGCGGCCATAAAAGCTCTGCTCCCCTTCCTGGCCGACCCGGTTGATTCGGAAGCAGAAGACGCCGTTGGCAATAGCATTGGCCGAGATCATTTTTTCCCACTTCTGAAAGGAGGCAAAAGCGCAGGCCGTAGGGCAAAAGATAATCTGCGCCCCTTTGAGGGCCAGTATTCTGGACCCTTCGGGGAAAAAATTATCCCAGCACATCTGGATACCGATAGTGGCCAGTTGCGTACGGAACACCGGGAACCCCAGATTGCCGGGCGAAAAATAATACGTCTCTTCCCACAGAGGAATCTGAGGAAGGTGATTTTTCCGGTATACGCCGAGAAGAACACCATTTTGGTCAATAACCGCACAGCTATTGTAATAGGTGTCGTTTTCCTTCTCGAAAATCGGGGCGATAATGACCATTTGCAGCTCTTTGGCCTTATGTTTCAGCGTCTTGATGAGAGGGCCGTGTACATCTTCGGCCAGTTGAAAGCTTTCCGGCCCTTTTTTCTGGGGGAACCAGTGAGTATGAAACAGCTCCTGAAAACAGGCCATCACTGCTCCACCCTCCGCTGCCATGTGAAGCATGGACAGAGCCTTCTGGATATTTTGCTCCACATCAGCGTGGCATTTCATCTGAATTCCGGCAACCTTGAGCACTGGTACTTTCTCCTATTGCCCGCAGCATTTCTTATATTTTTTCCCGCTCCCGCACAGGCAGGGATCGTTTCGCCCTACCTTGGGCTGTTTTCTCTGGATGGGTGCCTGTTTCTCCGCGCCAGCCCGGGCAGCCTGATCGATCTCCCGCTGCACTTTGATTCTTCTGCGCCGCTCCCGCTCCTCTTCCTCACGATACTCCTGGACCATGAAGAGGTGCTGGATAGTCTGCTCCCTGATCCGGTCGATCAGATCGTTGAACAGCCGGAAACCTTCCTTTTTATACTCGATCAGAGGGTCCCGCTGGCCATATCCCCGCATCCCGATGCCCTCTTTGATGTGATCCATTTCCAGCAGATGGTCCTTCCATTGCAGATCGATGGACTGGAGCATGATCATCTTTTCGAGATGGCGCATCATGGGACTGGTAATGATTTTTTCCTTATTCTCGTAATTAGTCAGGATTGCTTCAAGGATTCGATCATACAATTGGGCCGGGGAAATATCACTGGGAATCGTACTCAGGTCATACCGCAGGCAGAACTGCCTGGCGAGGGCAGTGCTCAGGCCCTTGAGGTCCCAGTCTTCAGGCCGGCTGTTGCGGGAAGTATAGGCAGCTATGCAATCATCCAGGCAGTCTCTGATCAGATGATCGATGAGGGGTTTCAAATCATCTCTCTCCAGCACCTGTCGCCGCTGCTGATAAATGACCTCCCTCTGCTTGTTCATCACATCGTCATATTCCAGAAGGTGCTTTCTGGCTTCGTAGTTTTTGGCCTCCACCTTTTGTTGTGCTCTTTCGATAGCTTTGCTGATCATGTTGTGCTCGATTGGCTGACCATCATCAATGCCCAGCCTGTTCATGACATTCGTGATCATTTCGCCACCAAAGATGCGTAAGAGATCATCTTCCAGCGATAAATAAAACCGGCTGGATCCCGGGTCTCCCTGCCGTCCTGCCCGTCCGCGGAGCTGATTGTCAATCCGGCGGCTCTCGTGCCGTTCCGTACCCAGAATGTGCAGCCCGCCAAGGTCTGCCACTCCCTCTCCCAGCACAATATCGGTCCCTCGTCCGGCCATGTTGGTGGAGATGGTGACCGCTCCCCTCTGGCCTGCCTGGGCCACGATTTCCGCTTCCCGTTCATGATGTTTGGCATTCAGAACATTATGGGGGATGCCTTTTCGCTTGAGCAGCTCGTGGAGATGTTCGGACTTTTCGATGGCAATGGTTCCCACCAGAACCGGACGGCCGATCTTATGCAATTCCTCGATCTCAGCCAGGGCTGCATTGAATTTTTCCCGCTCGGTCTTATAGATGACATCCGGATAATTGGTCCTCCTCAGAGGTTTATTGGTGGGGATAACGATAACATCCAGGTTGTAGATTTTGCGAAACTCCACGGCTTCAGTATCCGCCGATCCGGTCATACCGGCCAGTTTTTCGTAAAGGCGGAAATAATTCTGAAAAGTGATGGTAGCCAGGGTCTGGTTTTCCTGCGCCACCTTGACTCCTTCCTTGGCCTCCAGGGCCTGGTGCAGTCCGTCACTGTATCTTCGGCCCGGCATCAGGCGTCCGGTAAACTCATCGACGATAATCACTTCCCCATCCTGGTTGACCACATAGTCCACATCTTTTTTAAACAGCTTATGAGCGCGCAGTGCCTGTTCGAGGTGGTGAATGGTATCCAGATGTTTGACGGATATCTCTCCCTCCTGGCCCTCCTGCTGCTCGTAGAGATCATGAATTCCCAGGAGCTGCTGTGACTTGAGGATTCCCTCCTCGGTAAGGGTAACGGTTCGTTTTTCCTCATCTATCTCATAATCCTGATCACGCTTCAGATGGGGAATGACCCGGTCAACCCTGGTATATTCATCAGTAGTTCCCTCACTGGGACCGGAGATAATCAGAGGGGTACGGGCTTCGTCGATCAGAATGCTGTCAACCTCATCCACGATGGCAAAGTTGTGTCTTCGCTGGACATAATCAGCGAGCGTAAACTTCATATTGTCCCGCAGGTAATCAAAGCCGAATTCATTATTGGTCCCGTAGGTAATGTCACATTGATAGGCCCTCTGGCGCTCCCTGTCATCCAGATCGTGAACGATCAGGCCCACACTCAGCCCGAGGAACTGATAGATTCCCCCCATCCATTCGCTATCGCGTCTGGCCAGATAATCGTTGACGGTAACGATGTGGACCCCCTCGCCGGTAATGGCATTCAGGCAGGCCGGAAGTGTGGCCACCAGAGTTTTCCCTTCTCCGGTAGCCATTTCAGCGATCTTCCCCTCATGCAGGACTATTCCTCCCATGAGCTGAACATCGAAATGCCGCATCTTCAGGACACGCTTGCCCGCCTCACGGGTTACGGCAAAGGATTCGCAGAGGATTTCATCCAGGATCTGCTTTCTTATCCCGGCCAAAAGCTTATGGATTCTCTCTGATTCCACCTTGTCTTTCAGGTCGAGGAGATTGAGCTGAGCCAGGCGCTCATCGCTGATTCCCTGTTCAGCTTTCATCTGCCGCATCTTCTCCTGGTAATACTGCCTGAACTTGTCAGTCCTGGCCCGAAGATCGGCATCACTTAAACGGCTCATCTCCGGCTCAAGAGCGTTTATCCGCTCTACGTATGTACCGAGCCGCTTTATTTCCCGTTCATTTTTACTTCCAATAATCTTGGTTAATAAACTTTGAAGCATTATCTAATAATCCTTTTTCCCAATACTATAGTTCTTATTTCCGGCTTCGCGGCTGCCCAATTGGCAATTTCTCAAGGTAAGCTTTATCACCTGAACTCTCGCGGGGCTGAAAAAGCAGGTCCTGCCTTTAAAAAAGCTTAGCCAAAAGGTATTTTCTCGGGTTAAGGCACCGGCCATCCTTGATGATTTCATAATGCAAATGCGGTGCAGTGCTTCTCCCCGTATTTCCAATATAACCTATAAGCTGGCCACACTCAACCCTATCGCCTGATTTTACAACATTTATCGAATTATGTCCATAGAGAGTGGAAAAACCGAAAGCATGCTGGATAATAATCAGATTGCCATATTCTCCTCTGCGGCCGCTGAAGGTAACAACTCCCTGGCTGACAGCATAAATCGGGGTTCCCAGGCGGGCAGCGATATCGATTCCCTTATGAAAGGCTATTCTCCCGGTAAAAGGGGATGTCCGATACCCGAAGGGAGAGCTGATCCAGCCGTAGGTAGGCCAGGGAGATGGCTGAAAGGACGGCCGCTCCTTTTCCTTTTGGCCTCTGATCGAGCTCAGAAGCTCCTCCCGGCTGCTGGATTCTCCCTTGCTATACTTGCCGTATTCCTGGGCAAGCAGCGCCATGTCGATCTCTTCGAGATCATCATCCGGCCTGGGCAGGCGAAATGAATCAATCAATACCGTGCCGGGTTTGAGAGATAATTCCTCGGTGCCGCATTCCAGGGTCCAGAACATGATCTGTCGGGAGGAGGAATTCCAATCCTCAGATAATGTTCCCTGATCAAGGCTAAGGTTAAGGGCTGGCTGCCTCTTCCCGTCCGTATCTCTTTCCGTTGGTGAAAACATGGATGGTACTGATGATGTATTCTCGCTTTTGAGAAGCGAATCGGGAGACACAGTCTCAAGAGAATGGATATTCGCCTCGGCCAGAGTCGGGGCTTCACACAGCGGAATTATCTTAATAAAATCAAAGGAGAAGCAAATACCAAAGACAAGAACAAATAAAAAAGCCATCAAAATCGTTCCGATATCCCTTTTCAGTATCTTAATCTGCACTCTCAACTTCCACCCCCTCAGTAATAATAGTGACACAGGTTAACTTGATCGTATCAGAACCATACCCCTCTTCTCCAGATGACAGTCCCCTTACCTGATTCAGGAAATATTCCGGCGCCTGCTCAAGAAGCTCGTCAGGTTAATTGTAGATTGCTTGGGATACAAATCGGCTAAAATGAAAGATATTCTCCTCTCCTATTCATCGGCAATAATGAAATAATCATCGGCACGAAACAACCCTTGCCCAAATAATGATTGTATTCCCGGATTTTTCCGGAGTACTCAAGAGGATGAATAATAGAACATTCAGGAGGATTTTTCAAGGGGATCTTCAGAATTGATCTCTTTTTTATTATTTTTCAATATGTTAATAGCTATCAAACTGCCAAAAAACGTACACCAAAGATCGCTGGAAAGTAATATGAAGAGAATGGCATTATTCCTCTTTGTCACCATTCTTTTTGGCCTTTCCGGGATCGCGTTTGTCGGGTTTATGTCGGAAGGGGATTATGATTTAAATTTTGACAAGGCATAACATACTAAATTTGCAATGCATATAACAAAGGTTGAAATAGAGAGTATTTTTAAGACCCATATAAAATTTTTGATAGTGTCGGGACCAAGGAAAGATATCGTTGATATTATAACCAAGAGGATAGCAAGAATGGCAGTTGTAAATATTATTCCTACCTCAAGCACTTTGTCCCATTTAGTCCGAGTTATAAGAGCTTCTTTGCAATCATTCCGTAATATATTTCAAAATGTCTTTTTCAACTCCTGGCTTATTCATTTTTGATCTTTTCTTTTACTAAATTAAAAAGAACAGGAGTTTCTCGTTCCATTACTGTATCTATTATTTTTTCAATTTCCTTGTCCATGTATAGTTTCGATGGGGAAATTTTTTCATTGAGATATTTAGCACCAGTAAGATCGCCATAGGTTCTCTCTGGGGTCCCGGATAAATAGAACAAAATAAGTTGCACTACCCTTGTCATAGGTCTCAGTGTAATATCCCTGCCACTTAGATTGGATATTGTTAGCGGCATTTGCCCCTCATACCCTGGATTGATATAAATCGGGGCGATAGAAATACCCAGTCTCGTAATACTGCTTCTTGGCATAATAAGACCTATCATATTTTCAGGGATATCTACTCTTTCATATAGCCCTATGTAAGTAGTATTACCGTTTTTTAATGAATGCTCTTTAAAACTCTCTTTTTTTATCTTGTCATCACCTATCTCTTCCCCTAAAGGATAGTCTTGCATATCGTACTTATAAAGAGCATCCCCTAACCGAAGATCTATAGAGGCTGACTGTATAAAATCTTCTTCTAGTGGGTCAACAATTTTTATTCCAGACGATATTAATTCTTTAATATCCTTGTCTGTTAAAACTCCATCTTTAACCATTTTCTCCTCAGTTTAGTTGATTAAATGAATATAATCATAAAAATTAACAAAATAATGGAATATATATTATCATACCTGTTCTCTTCGTTTCCAGTCAACTTTTTTTTTACAGCTTTCAACAAAAAAACGGGGCACTCCTGGTTGAGCGCCCCGACGATAGCGGTAAGCTGAAAATGAGATCTGCTGCTGTTTCCTGTGAGCCGAGCTGCTACGAGACTTAATCAAAACAGGAAGGCTGTCCTAAATATTTATGAAACAGGCACAGCGCATCAACCGGCGTAACCGTGCCATCTCCGTTGACATCAGCGCACTCAGGGCAGGGCACCAACCCCAAATAGCACCTGAAGGCGATCAGGGCATCCTGCGGCGAGATGCTTCCATCTGCATTCAAGTCTCCGCTACAGGCGGCTGGAGATGCGGTATCCTTGATAGCTCCATAGATGATGATTTTTTCCTGATCCACATAGTTCCAGCCGGCTTCCAGGATATCAATGTCCGTAGTGCCTGGCGGCAGGGGCTCTACTTTGATAATAGTCACTGACCGGGAGCAGGAACCGGCGTTATGGTCCCAGGTATTTTCATACGGCCAGATTACATTCTGATTCTTCGAGGTCGAAGACTGATCCGGAGGAGTTGCCGTTTTCTGCGGGACGACCAGCCGGAAAGGGCCTTCTCCATCCAGTGTATTTTGCTTGGTAAGGATGCCCGGCGTCAAATACGCGCCGTCACGTTTGACAGCCAGAATTGCCTTGAGCCCCCCTTTGACAAAGATGGGGTCGTTATGATTCCGGCCAGCACAGGATGGGGCACTGTAATCACACCAGCCGCCCAAAGCCGTATCCGCCTGAGAATCATACTGAAAGGATGCGGGGGGATAGACACCCCTGATATGATAAAGCTCCGGGTCAGGATCAGGGTCAAGAGGATGGTAATTGGACCATCCATCCGGCGCATAGGCTTTGATTCCGGTTGCCGAATCCAGAATACCGGCATCGTTCAGTAAAGTCTCCATCGGAACACCGGTGTATTCGGCATAGAAATCCCCCTGCCGTGAAGTGTTCATCAGCAGGAACTGGGTGTGCTGCGGCATGGCCTCCAATTGGGCTTTGCTGTAAACCCGAAAGGGAGCGACCTTTTTCGTCGGATCGTCACCGGCATCGCCCGGAAACCGGCTGGCCTCGATCTCCTCTTTATTCGTGAATCCATCCCCATCCGAATCGATATTTTCAATTGCCTTCACGGCAGCGGCATTCCGGCCAGCGTCATGGTAGGCCTTCCCATAGGCATTTATGGTAGTGAGAATATTACCGCTTCCATCATATCCATAGGAATAGTGGCACCACTGACAACTGCCCAGGTTGACCTTATTGCCTTTTTTTTCATATTGCCCGCCGCTGTGGCACAGGGCGCAGTGATCGAGTTTTGTCCCTGCCTTATCAGGATAAATGCTCAAAAACCTGCCTGAATCCTTCTCCCCCATGTGGTGATAAGCCGAAAAGGAAAGAGAAACAGAGAAGCTTACAACCATCAGGATACCCATGAATACTGCCTTTTTCATCATTTTTCCCTCCTTGCTTCTAAAAAGCTATGGTGAAACGTGTGGTGAGTACATACTCATCCCGTATGTAGTCTACCTCTCCATCAGGATTTACCCTTACCCGGATGGGATCGGAAAAATCAGTACCGGTATAATCCACGGTCAGACGATACAGGGGATCGATAATCCAATTTACGGCAACGCTGATTGCGTCCGCTTCCCTGGCCGAAACGAAGGCATCTTCCTTGATCCATTCTTTGTCTCCGGAAAAATGATCCGTGCGAATGGCCAGAACAAGCCCGCCGTCGTCGGCTGCTGCGCTGCGGTTATGCTTATCCCTGAGGTTTGCTGCGGGATTCTCCGTGAACTTTACCGGCTGGAGCACCCCTGACTGAAACCTGGGAAATTCTTCGGTCAGGAAGATGAGGACACTTGCATACCAGGATGAAAATACAGCCTTGCGGCCAGGCTTGCCGGCAGGTTGCAGCCCCTTGTATTTCAGGCCTAGATATTCCCCCATGAGAGCCACAGGGCCAATGGCCCAGGCTGCCTCGAACGCCCATCGATCCCGCTCCTTGACATTTTGCAGGACACCGAATTTGGTATTCTGGTTCAGCACAAACAGGCTGCGGTTAGTCCCGACCATCCCGCTGCTTTTAACATCGAGATTGACGTTGGACAGATCAATTTGTGCCTGGGACAGTGAGCCTCCAAACTGGAAAGATTTCAGCCACGGCCAGTGAATCATGCATAACGGAGCGAGCACCAGACGGACAGCGACCTCCGGCTGGTCCCTCCGGCTCCCCCAGGCAGAGCCATCCTTTCCATCCCCGTTAAAGATACCGGCACCATAACAGGCAATAATCTCCGGGGAGGAAGATCCGCAGAGCATCAAACCTACATCGCGGTCCGGTGTATACGAATAGCCCATCGAGCGCTCGGCAAAAAAGAGTGCCTTGTCCTGAGTTTGCCCCTCAAGGCTGTAGGGCTCCTTGAACTGACCGATCCGGCAAACAAGCAGGCGATGCATTTCCCATTCGCCATAGGCCTCAACCAGATTTTTGGGATCGTTTCCCTGGAATTCCCATTCTATCCGGTAATGAAGGGGAGGACTCAACAGCCCATCGAGAGACAGGCTGGCCTTTCGAATATCAAAGCGATTATCCGCCCGGCAACTCTCCCGGTAATACCGATAGTCTACCTGCAGTGCCCCTCCCAGGTGCAGGTCGAATGCTTCTTCATGGTCAGCGGCAAACTTGAGCAAATCGCTGGACAGAGAGATTCCGGGGATGGAGCGGCGTGCGCGATGATGGTCAGGGGCAGATTCAGGCTGGTCGGTCATGGTAAGCTTGTGCGCCAGGGCTGCCGTATCTGGAAAGAGAAGGCATACGGAGATAATAAAAACCGGAATAACAAGAGTCAACAGCGGATTAGTCCTGACCGGCGGCGCTAAATCCTGAACACACTCCATGAAGCACCCCTTCGAGAGGACGGCTGGGAAATCCTCCAGGATTATTTTGGATTTGTGGTGATTGATATCGGATTACTATAGGGGCCCTGCGAGAGCAGGGTCCTGTCATTGCCTATTATTAGTATATTACCTGTTTTAGGCTCCCTGGTCAAGAATAAAGCAACTTATAGTTACTGGTAATAACATGATGGGTTCAAACCTTGCACCCTCATAAACATCATGTTCTTCATCCATACAGAATATGGAACCCTGCCGTATTCAATTATCCATATCCCTTTGAAAGTCCAATAAAGTCCACAACAGCCACTTGCCCCTTCCAGGGCATGATAGTTGCTCTTACCTCGTTCAGATAAATGAGAGTCTGCCAGAACAGGTATCCAAAGAGCGTAAGCAGGTACCAGTCAGACAAAGGTCAGTGGATGTGGCATAATGAGGGAAAGGTGCCCCTCGTGAGAATTACCAGAAGTTTTGCCATTACGTATGTGAATCGTCCTCCTCCCTGCTCTTCATGAGGCAATTTCTGCCGGGGGAGTGGTCCAATGCTCTCCAGGGCGTTCTGTGGCTTTCCAGGAGATACTCTGCTGTTGCAGTATTGTTTTTTATGATGTTTGAGGTTGTATTTTTTGTTATTTCTCAAGGTTATGGAAAGGAGTCTGTCACATGTTTCACAAGAAGTTCAACACAGCAATCCTGGCCGTTTTTTCTTTTCTGATCCTTTTCGGATTCACGCTTTCCCGCTCAGGCCATGCTCAGGACAACTGGGCAGCTCTGCCGCCTTACAATACCCTGTGGCCGCTCTGGTCGTCGGTTCTTTCTCCGGTTGATGCCACCACCGGCCTGCCGACGCCGCTCGTCACCAGCCTGACACCGAAAACCGTACTGCCGGTGCAGCCTGGATTGACCTGGGACCCGAGTCTGTCGTATCCCTGGCTCCTGTACAATACTCCCTATGGCATGGCCTTTTTCGATCCTCTCTACGGCGTAGAATTCTGGCCACCGAGCAACCTGATCGATTCAGCGGGAGCCCCGCTTCCTTTGACCCTGCCGGTGGACTATAATCTTCTGCCTCCTACGGATCCCCTCTGGCTGCAGCAGTATGGGCTCCTGGCTAACAGCTATTTTGTTCAGTCTTATTCCAGCCTGCTCTTTTCCGTGGCTCCGCTTCCCCCTGCTCTGGCCGCGGCTGTTGCAGCAGGTATTACGATACCGGCTTCCTACGCCGCGACTTTGTTCCCTCCGCCGTCAGTCACTTCTTACCTGACACCGGCTGCCATCTTAGGGCTGTAGCGTTCGTATACGGCGCGAGAGGGCTGGGGTGAGGGGGCTATTGTTTAACCGGCCGCGTAATTCCTGCGCCGTGATGAAGCTCCGATCTTTTCCTCACCCCCGATG
Organism: bacterium; assembly: GCA_040755755.1. Lineage (NCBI taxonomy): Bacteria > bacterium. The sequence continues at coordinate 15,797 of JBFLZW010000076.1, forward strand.
GGGTTCAAAGGTCTCTGAACCCCATCGGGGGTCGGTTTTTTGCTGAAAACCGTATCTTTATTGCATGCCGTTTCCTCCCCCTCTTTATCCCGTCCGGCATTTCTTGACTCCTTATTGATATCTTGCTATATTTTAACCAAAGTTGTTCTTTATAAAGAGTTGAAATAGCAAGCCCTGCCAGCCCGAACTTTCTCTTTCGGGAGGGAATTTGAGGGGTGAGTGAATGGTTATTTTTACGAGCAGGTCACTAAACGCAAGGAGAGATACCCGGCATGAAGAAGTCCCGTATGAACATGAAAAAGATTCTTTTGAGCCTGTGGCTCCTGGTTTTGTTTTTTCCCCGTCTTTCCCTGAGTGCGCAGGGCGGCAAATCGCCTTCGAATATCGTTGTCATCACCGTGGATACGCTGCGGGCGGACCGGCTTGGCTGCTACGGCTATCGGCGGATCAAGACACCTCAGATAGATGCTCTGGCCGGTGAGGGGGTCTTGTTTGAGCAGGCCTTTACTCCGACGCCAACCACCCTGCCTGCGCATGCCTCGATTTTTACCGGGACTTATCCGATTACCCACGGTCTTCGGAGCAACGGCACCTTTTCTCTGTCTGAATCCGCTCTCACTCTGGCCGAGATACTCAAGAAGCAGGGGTATGAGACCGCAGCCTTTGTTTCCGCCTATGTTCTCGATTCCCGCTTTGGCCTGGATCAGGGATTCGATGTTTACAACGACGATCTGACAACCGGCGTCCAGTCGGCCATGCTCCAGAAGGAGCGCAGGGCCGAAACCGTGACCAGGGCGGCGGTTCAGTGGCTGAGCAGCCGCAAAAAGGGCGCTCCCTTCTTTCTGTGGGTGCATTACTATGATCCCCACACTGCCTACGATCCCCCGGCCCCATTCAAGGATGTGTATGCTCACAGTCCGTACGATGGAGAGATCGCCTATGCAGATTCCTGGATCAGGGTGTTGATTAACAAGCTGAAGGAGCAGGGGATTTATGACCAGACCCTCATTGCCCTGTCCGGAGACCACGGCGAGGGACTGGGGGACCATCAGGAGGATACCCACGGCATTTTCCTCTACGAGGCCACGCTTCACGTTCCTCTGATTTTCCGCTATCCTGCCCGGATGCCGAAAAATACGAGAATCCGCTCTCTCGTCCGGCTGATTGATATTGCTCCGAGCCTGCTGGATGTCCTGGGGCAAAAGGCTCCGGCCAGCATGCAGGGATCCAGTCTCCTGCCCCTGATAAGCGGCCAGAAGAAGGACCTTGGCCTGGTGCTCTACTGTGAAACCGATTATCCCAGATTTACCTACGGCTGGAGCCCCCTGGAGGGCATCCGCACCGGGCAGTGGAAGTACATCAAGGCCCCGGAAAGTGAGCTTTACGATCTCGTCAAAGATCCGGCTGAAGGAAATAACCTGATCCAGAAGGAGAAAAAGCTGGCTGAAAAGTATCAGAAGGACCTTGCTGATCTGAAAAAGCGTTGTGCATCCGCTTCGGCGCACGGGGCACCTTCGGCCAAACCCGTGACCCTTGATCCTGCATCCCGGGAAAAATTGAAGAGCCTCGGCTATGTCTTTACCAGCGACTCCGGCAAGAATAAACCTGTCTATCCCGATCCCAAGCGCAAGGTCGGCCTGCTCAGGCATTTCAATGATGGAGCAAACTACCTTGGCCGGCAAAAGTACGCTGAGGCCATCAGGGAATTTGAAAAGATTATCAGGGAGGACCCCAAAAACATCGATGCCTTCACCTGCCTCGGAGCCGTCTATCAGATCATGGGGAAGACCGCTCAGGCTATCGAGGCTTACCGGCAGGCAGTTGCACTGGGACCTGACCATCTGGACAACCTGGTCCAATTGGGGACCCTGTATATGGGTGCCGGTCAGACTGAAGAGGGAAAGGACGCTCTGGAAAGGGCCCTGAAGCTGAATCCCAAAAGCCGGGAGGTCTACCTCAACCTTGGATTGTATTATATCGGCAAGGCAAACTGGGCCGAAGCCAAAGTCCAACTGGAAAAGTGCCTGGAGCTTGATCCTCGCTACACCCTGGCCCAAAACCACCTGGTTTCCGTGTACTATAATCTGAAAGAGGTGGATAAGGCCATAGATCTCTGCAAAACAGTGCTCAAGGCCGATCCGAAAGATCCTTCGGCCCTCTATAACCTTGGCAGTATCTATATGGAGCAGCGGAAGAATACCGAAGCCCTGGATGCGTTCCGGAAGCTGATCGAAGTGTCGCCGGACTACAGCCGGGCTTATCTGAGCATGGGCATGGTCTATGCCTATCAGAATTCCTATGATCAGGCCATTGCTTCCTTTCAAAAGGCCGCGGCCAAGGACCCGAAATGGGCGGACCCCCATCTGAATATGGGCATCATCTATGCGCAGAACAAAGGGGATTTTGCCAGGGCCCTGGAGGAATTCAAGACAGTGCTGAAGATTGATCCCCAGAATGCCCTGGGACGTCAACTGCTTGAAAGAACCCAGCAGACCATCGAGATACAGAAGGCTGGCCAGGGAAGGTAGAGGGCCAGGGGAAACAGAGGAGGAAACCCGGTTACCACTTCCTGCGCAGGTCCCGGCGAGAGAATATCCTGAAAGGTGCTTGAGCATGATCCAGATCATGCTCAAAGGCACCCATATCCGGATGGCTGTCCCTGGGATGGCCATCATTATCCTGGGCAGGAGCGTTGCGGGCTGTTCCGGCATTGATACAGGGAGAGCCGGATTTCAGGTGCCAGTCGCTGTTCCCTGGATCGGTAAACAGGGGATTAGCCCTGATATTGCCCCGGCCGGAATACCCGCCCTGAATATCGGAATAGGTGATGATGATTGACCTGCCGGAGACTTCATTCGGAAGATCTGCCCACAGGATGCAGTTGGTAATTGCCGGGCAGGAAAGGAAGCTGGATATTCCGCCACCCGGCTGGGACGCGGAATTTTGCGTAATTGTGCAATTCGTGATTTTCGGCATCGGAAGAGCAAGAACTGGTGAATAGGGAAATGTGGTCCCGGCACCATCGCAGTGAATTCCGCCCCCAGGCCCCTCGACAACCGAATTGCGGGCAATGAGGCAATTGACGATAAGCGGGGAGGCATTGCCGCTGCACAGGATGCCACCTCCTGCCAGAGCCGCCGAGTTTCCGGCAATGAGGCAATTGCTGATGGCCGGTGAACAGTCCCAGTCGCAGTAAATTCCGCCGCCTGCACCCGATGAATTATTCACGATCAGGCATCCGGCGATTGTCGGTGAGGCATTTTCCAGACAGCGGATTCCCCCGCCGTTTGCACCATCGAGGCGGTTATTGCCGCAGATAGTACAATCGCGAACTGTGACCGCTGAGCTTACGCAGCTTAAGCCGGTACTCAGGTTTTCGCTGATGCGGCAATTGGCAATGGTTGGTGAAGAGCCTTCACCGCAGTATATCCCGCAGCACAGGTTTTTACTGCTGAGGCAGCGGGTAATCTCAGGCGATGACCTCCAGCAGGTAATGCCATCGCCATTTTCGCTGATCGTGCAATCGGCGATAAGCGCTGAGGATTCAGAGCAGTAAATACCCGCTCCCTGATTTTCGCTTATCAGGCAATTACTGATGGTTGGAGAGGATCCGGAGCAGTATATCCCGCCGTAGGAAAGCTCGGCACCTGCCTTTTGGATCGTGATTCCGCGCAGCACGGAAGCCCTTCCTTCTCCACTGCTGAAAGAAACCGCCCGGTCTTTCTGACTGCCGTCAATAATCGTGGCAGCCACCACCGTGGGATTGTTCGGGTCAGCGCCGGTTACGGTAATGGCTTTCCCTGAAAAATCAATATGTTCATAGTAGCGCCCCATGCCGACCAGAATAACATCGCCGCCAGCGGCAGCATCAATGGCATCCTGGATCGTACGGTGATTACCCGGCACCCGCAATATGGCGGCCAGAGCCTGCGGAGGATTCACGATCATTACCGCCTCCGACAGAGCAAGCATCGACATTACTGCCGTCAGCATCTTCATCGATGCCAGTATTCCGAATGCTGCTTTCATAAGCCAGGTAACCGGATTGCAAACCCTTCCCCACACCGTGCTCATGACGCTTCCTCCAAAAAGGGGAGAATTTAATTTTTAAATTCTTAAGAGCAATTGGTGCTGCGAAATCGGATTTTTAGCTTATATCGGTCGTTCCGGTGAATCCTGACTCTCGAAAAGCTCACTGCGATGCAAGTTGTGCAACCCGGTACCTCTTCATTGGCCAGGCTTGTGAAGAGATAATAATGATTCTTCAGAGAATTTGCCGATTTCTGGTGTAGTTTAATAGTCACCGAATATCATAGTGAGAAAAGGAGTACAGAGTATGAACGTTGAGCAAACCGAACTCAAACCGGGCACCCTTATACCTGATTTTCATCTGGTCTCTGCCGGGGGAGGGTGTGTTCACCCTTCAGGTTACCACGACCGGAAAAATCTGGTCCTGCTCTTTGCCGGAAACCTGGTGGATGACGAACTGACACGTCGGTTTCTGCTTGATCTGGCCCGACACTACCCTGAGCTTGTGCAGGAAAATGCCGAAGTGCTGGCCGTGATCCGGGGTTCGGAGCAGGATGCCGGCCAGATCAAGGATAAAGCCGGATTTCCCTTTCCGGTACTGGCTGATACGGAGGGGAAAGCACATCTGGCTGCCGGTGCTTCGATCGCGCCAGGTGGAAGGCCATATCCGGCAGTCTTCATAACCGACCGCTTCAATGAAATTTCGGCAATCTACCGGACCAGCCAGGGAGAGCCACTTCCCACAATCAGGGAGATACTCAGCCATCTTCTCTTTATCGAGACCCAATGCCCTGAGTGAGGGGTTGCGGAATGGCCGGTGTAGGTTACACCGGGGAGTCCCGCAATGCCGGTCGAAGTGATCTTATGTGTCCATTTGGCTGGAGGCAGGCCCATCGCAAGGAGTGTTCAACGAAACGGAGCACTGAATACTACCGCACCGATGAGGGCAAAGCCAGGAAGAAGGCCCTCAATGAGCAGCGGCGAAGCAGTCAAGAGCAGCAGGCGTGTAATGGAGGCCATGCTGGAAAATGCTGGCAGTAATGACGGTGACAGCAGTGATACCGGCAATGAGAAACCATCGGGCCGGTCTTCTGAAGCTGTCTGTGCCCCTGAACCAGCCTACGATGAGGTCACGGTTCATTACCTTCGGACGATCATTGGCTTGATCGAAGGCCACTGGGTAAGTAGAGATGAGATCCTGGCTATGGGGGCAAAGATCATGAGACAACACAGCTTTTTTTACTGATGGATGTTGCCTTTACAAACTTGATCAATGTGCCGGATGAGGTCCTCATCCAGGCATACTGAAAAGATTTTATCTATACTTTCTCTCCTTTATTATGTTTACGTTTACATGATAACGTATACAAGTAAATTTGTCAAGAGTTTTTGGTAGCCGCTTTTTGGAGTAGGGTGGCTAGAAATGAGGTGTGGCCAGGCCTTTTCATCGAAATATTGATAAGGAAGGAGTTACGACATGAACAGGAATCCATTACGATTATGCATTCATGATTTCAGCCACCAATCCCGCAACCATCCTGGCAATAGCCAGGCAGGAGGTCAGGCCCGGCGATTCAATTCCGATCAGGTTGATGAGGCCGGAAAAGCCAAGGTCAGACTCCTCCTTGATGATAAAATCCCGGAAAGAGTCATGGGGACCTTGAAGCTTCGGTCTGATCCCCGCCATATCGGGCACGATGGCTTCTTTTTCCAGATTGGTGATGATCTTCCGGGCTGCCTGATAGAAAGTTTCCGCCTTCTCATCCTGTACCGTATAATCAATTTCGCCTGAATACTCCGCATCCGGACCGAAGCGAAGGCGCGAGCCCATATCCAGCGTGGCATGGACGCCGAGGTAGTGAGTATGGGGCAGAGGATAAACCAGCCTGCTGATGGGAGAGGGTTTGGCGTAGGAAAAATAATCGCCCTTGCAAAAATGGAGCCGGTAGCCCTGCCGGTCGATATCGATGCCGGGCAGGGAGGCGATTCGATCGGCAAACAAGCCTGCGCAGTTGATGACCGCTTGTGAGCGGAATCGGTAATTATCCTGCTTGAGGCCAACGATGAATCCGGTGCTCTCTTTCTGCAGGACAGTGACTTCGCTGCAATAAACCAGATCGGCGCCTCTCGATTGGGCCGATCTGGCCAGGTATTTCATCAGGGAATGGGTATCGATAATGCCGGTATGGGGTGAATGAATACCGGCGATGCCCCTGGCATACGGCTCCAGCCTGCGGATCTCTTTCCGGGTGAGGATTTTTAAATCCCGGGCTCCGTGGGATTGGGCATTTTTGAACAGCTTTTCCAGGGCTTCCAATTCAGAGACTTCTGGAGCTGTGATTAATTTACCCAGTCGCTTATACGGAATAGCAGCCTTCTGGCATGTCTCATAGAGATAGTCCGCACCTTCCAGGCAGAGCTTTAATTTGAGTGAATCAGGCGGATAATACAATCCCGCATGAATCACTTCACTGTTTCTGCTGCTCGTTTCCTGGCCAAAGCCGCTGTTTTTCTCCAGGACCACGATATCCGTGTAGCTCTTTGACAGTTCCGCAGCTATCGACAAACCAATTACCCCTGCACCGATTATGGTTATCCTTACCTCATCCATAGTCCATATCCTTATTATTTGCCCTTATTATTACTCTGCTATCCTGGTACAACGCTCATCGTACAGTTGTTCAAGGTGACTGATGGGCGACAGTTCCTTGAAATCGAAGAGGGTCCCCATAGCCATGTTACTGGTTTTCAGGTTATTCTCTTCACAGGCTGCAAGCGGATTCAATCCCCCGACAACGATCATGGCCGCCTTCCCTTCGGGAACAGGGATGTCGAGCAGTGCCTGACCAGGCTTTCCAATCATCAGGATCCCTCCCAGTCCTGCCTTGATAAGCTTTTTCCTGATCCTTTCCGCTTCCGGAATGGCGGCGGCAGGTATTTCGCGGAAACTGGCACCAATGAGGCCATTCCCCTGATTCGCAGCCTGAGCGACGCTGGTCATGCGCCCCCTGATGAAAATTTCCAGAGGATCGAGGGTAGATCCGTCATAGGCGATAATTTCGGTGAATCTGACCGGCTGGCCGCATCTCATCTCCAGTAGTCCTCCGAAGCGGGACAAAACCGGGATGCCCGAATTGAGAAATATCCCATTGATAGTCACGCTGCATACCGTACCAATGGCTACTGTCCCTTGAGGAATATCAAAGTTTCCGAGCTGACTTCCTGACTCCCTGACAACCGCGAACTGGCCCATGCCAAGCCCTTTGTGAAAAACAGGGATGATATGCTCAAGTGCCCTGGCAAAATCCTGCGACTGGATGGTGGAAATATTCAATACGATATTCCCGCTGAGCTTGGCCAGGGAAAATTTCATCCTATAGGACAGCTCATCGATCATGGAAGCGACAAGGCCAATCTTACCCATGACAAAAGCGCTGTTCAGTTCTTTTCTGCCTTCAGGAGTGATCATCCGGCCACGCTTTTCACCCAGGTTCCGGGTAAATCCGGCCTTATCGGTAAGGGCAAGATAGTATCTCACCGCCCGGGGAGAAAGATGGATACCGTATGATTGAATCTGTTTGGCAATTCTTGTTCCGCCAAAAGGTCCTGATGCTTCCCGCAACGCCCGCAGGATAGCGATGATGTTTTTATCGGTTTTTATTTCCATGCGAAGATTCTCCTTGAGACTTCCGGTCCTCGGTGAGCTACTCGGCAATAGTGCGACTACTTTATCATAGGAAAGGGGAGTTGGCAAAGAAAAACTCGGCAATATTGCCTAATTCATGTGCATAACGAAATTGCCGTGATAGCCTGTCATTCATGGCTCTATCTTAAAACTATCTTCGGCACACTCCCGTATAATTGATCATCTCATGCCGAAAAAATAAGCATCAGGTTGCTGAATGGTACTTGACATCCCAGTCAGTGGCGTGATATTTTGATGACCAAAAAATAGGCATGGTATTGCCGAACACGGAAAGGGTGCAGTCAAGGAGGGGGAGAGAGCTTTGGTTGCACCCTATCAGGGTAAGTTGTAGAGTGTAGTCTTATTAGCCTGTAAGGAGAAGGAAATATGAACTTACAACAGCCGAATTCAAATGATGCCACCAGAACCTTTAACCGCTCGAAAAGTGTTGTGCCCGGATCAGGATTATGTTCCCGCTGCGTTGATGGATGCCGGGGAAATTGTGAGGTTTTTAAAGCTTCTTTCCGGGGTCGGGAGGTAATTTATCCTGGTCCGTTTGGGGATGTCACGGCAGGTGCTGACAAAAATTATCCTGTTGATTATTCTCATCTGAACATTCAGGGTTACGCACTGGGCGGCCAGGGACTCCCTGATGGCATGGAGGCAAACCCTGATACCGCTACCTTCCCCGCGGTTAATACGGAAACAGAATACGGCTGGGATATCAAAGTACGAATGAAAGCCCCGATCTTCACCGGAGCATTGGGTTCCACGGAAATCGCCCGCAAGAACTGGGAGCACTTTGCAGTAGGCGCGGCTATTTCCGGTGTCACCCTGGTTTGCGGAGAGAATGTCTGCGGTATCGACCCTCAACTGGAGCTTGATGCTCATCGCAAGGTTGTCAAAGCCCCTGACATGGATCGCCGTATCGAGGTTTACAAGAAATATCATGAAGGATTTGGCGAAATTCTGGTACAGATGAATGTCGAGGACACCCGGCTGGGTGTTGCCGAGTATGTTCAGAAAAAGCATAACCTTGAGACCATAGAATTGAAATGGGGCCAGGGCGCGAAATGCATTGGCGGTGAAATCAAGGTTAAATCCCTGGAAAGAGCCCTCGAGCTTCAAAAACGGGGCTACATCGTTACCCCTGACCCCTCAAGCAAAGCTAATCAGGAAGCCTTCAAGGCGGGAGCCATCAAGGAATTCGAGCGTCATTCCCGTTTGGGCTTTGTTTCCGAAGAGGGTTTTCTGGCTGAGGTCGAGCGGCTCAGAAAACTCGGCTTCAAGCGCATTACCCTGAAGACCGGCGCCTACTCCATGCGTGAGCTGGCTATGGCTATCAAATATTCCTCGATGGCCAAAATCGACCTTCTAACCATTGACGGAGCCCCCGGCGGAACAGGCATGAGCCCCTGGAGAATGATGCAGGAGTGGGGAATTCCGACCTTCTATCTACAGTCCATGACCTATGAATTCTGCGAAAAACTGGCCAAGAAGGGCATGCGGATACCGGACATTGCCATAGCTGGCGGATTTTCCACCGAAGACCATGTCTTCAAGGTTCTGGCAATGGGTGCCCCCTATGTCAAGGCAGTCTGCATGGGAAGAGCGCTCATGATCCCCGGCATGGTAGGCAAAAACATTGCCGAATGGATTAAAGCCAATGACCTGCCGAAGACCGTTTCCGAATTTGGCACTACGCCCGAAGAGATCTTTGTCTGCTACGCAGAGCTGGCTGAAAAATACGGGAACGACATCAAGAATATTCCTCTGGGAGCCATCGGCATTTATAGCTTTGCGCAAAAGATCAGAGTCGGCCTGCAGCAGCTCATGGCCGGCAGCAGAAATTTCCGGCTCAGCACTATCTCCAGAAACGATCTTATGGCCCTTACCGAAGATGCGGCCAAAATCTCCGGCATCCCTTACGTCATGGATGCCTATCGCCAGCAGGCCGAGCAGGTACTTGAAGCGGTTGATATCTGCCGTGAAGAGGCTGAAGAGGTCCTGGCCTGAGCATCATCAATTATCAGTAAAAAATTATCATTTTCCATACAATTATAGAATAAAAGGGGCTGACTCCTGGTTAGCCCCTTCTTTATTATTCAGCCCTGCTGTATTATAAGGAGCTTCGACCTATGTCCGATCATAAGCTATCTGCCAATCAGGAAGTGACTAAGGAGTACATCTTGAAGATGGCCTCCGATAACAATGTCAGGTTTATTCACCTCTGGTTTACCGATGTATTAGGATCACTCAAAAGCTTTTCGATTAATATCAACGAGCTGGAAAATGCCCTGGAAGGCGGCATGGGCTTTGACGGATCTTCCATTCAGGGATATGCACGCATCGATGAAAGTGACATGATAGCCATGCCGGATATTACTACCTTCCGGATTCTGCCTGAAAGTCCGGGAGAGGTTACGGTCGCCCAGATGTTCTGTGATATATACGAGCCCGATGGCATCCCCTATAAAGGTGATCCGCGAGGCGTGCTGAAAAGAAATCTTAAGCGGGCAACGGATCAGGGATACACTTTTTACGTAGGGCCTGAGCTTGAATACTTTTATTTCAAATCCAGCCACGGGAGGCCGGAAGTACTGGACCAGGGGGGGTACTTCGATCAGACAACCCTCGATCTGGCCTCCGACCTGCGGAAAGAAACCGTGTTAGCTCTTGAGAAGATGGGAATAGCCGTGGAATACTCTCACCATGAGGTAGCTCCCTCGCAGCACGAAATCGACCTGCGGTATACCGATGCCCTCACTATGGCCGATCATGCCATGACCTACCGGCTGATAGTCAAGGAAATAGCCATGAAGCATGGAATTTATGCCACTTTTATGCCGAAACCTCTGATGGGCCAGAATGGCAGTGGCATGCATACCCACCAATCGTTATTTCAAGGCGATAAGAATATTTTCTTCGATCCTCATGACAAATACCACCTCTCGCGGGAAGGAAAAGCCTATATTGCCGGTATCCTGAAGCACGCCCCTGAGTTTACCTCTATCATCTGCCAGTGGGTCAATTCATACAAGAGACTGGTTCCCGGCTATGAAGCTCCTGTTTACATCTCCTGGGCAAGAAGAAACAGATCGACCCTGGTCAGGGTTCCGATGTATAAACCGGGTAAAGAGAAAGCGACCCGCATCGAGCTTCGCTGTCCTGATCCTGCCTGTAATCCGTATCTGGCCTTTGCGGTGATGCTGGCCGCAGGTCTTGAGGGTATGGAAAAAGGATATGAGATACCGGAGCCCATCGAAGAGGATATTTTCGAGATGAGTGCGGCTGAGCGGAAAAGAAGGGGTATCGACTCTCTGCCGGGAGACCTGTACGAAGCTGTATGCCTGACAGAAAAAAGTGAACTGGTAAAGAGGGCGCTTGGGGATCATATCTTTGAAAAGTTTATTGAAAATAAGAAGATCGAATGGGAGCAATACCGGACCTGGGTGACTAATTATGAAATCGACCGGTATTTACCTATCTTATAGCCATCTTCTCCCCTAGATCAAAGCCCCGCCGGCAAAGCCCGGACCGCCGCCTCCACCGCCACCGGTACTGATTGCGGTCAGAAGCCCGGAGAGCGTGGCCGCAGGAGCGAGGGTGGTAGTCAGAGGTGAGGTGTAAATGTTATACGTCGGGTCAACAGGCGCAAGAGGGGAAGCCAGATAGCCGTAACTCTGGGCAGGGAAAGGACTTGCATAGGGGTAAGGGCTGCTTCCGGTGGCAAACAGAGTATTGAAATTATACCCGCCTGCCGAGTAGGGATAGCCCGGATTGGGATCACTGAAGTATGCGGGCAAACCCGCCCTGGTCAGAAGAGACAGAACAGGCTGAGGGCCAAAACCATAGGGAGGCGTTCCCGGTGGATATCCAAGCCCGAACAGCGGCTGAAATGTCCGTGGGGGAGGCACATAGGGTGGGTAGACAGGCCCGGATGTCCAGGAGGAGTAATCGGAGAAAGAATAATAGTTCGATGAGGCCGGATATGAATAATTGTTATACCAGCCCTCATTGAAAGAGGTGAGAAGGGCCTGATTGGAGGAAGAGGAAGAATTCGCTGCCTGCTGTCCCTGCTGTGTTGTCTGAGAAGAAGATGCGGGGGGTGTCTGTCCGCTGGCCTGAAGGTAATTTCCTTCCGGCAGGTAATGGAGAGCGACCTTCGCACTGCTGTCATTCGTGTACCAGCCGTACCGGGTTATATCTGAGATAGTGGGATCATCAAAACTCATGACCTGCACACTGGAAGGGGCATTCGCATCCCCTGAGAAAAGCTCTATGTCTCCCAGTTGGAAATCCGCCCCTCGAATGCCGATCTTTTCAAGGTGATCGTAAGAATCTCCCCCCTGGGAGAGGACCTCGTTCAGGTTGGGAAGCTCAACCTCATGCCATGCTCCATCGGTAATAGCGCTGCCAAGAGGAATCTCGATGAGCTCGGCCTGATAGGAGGGCGATCCGCCGGTGGTGGTAAAATTGATCCATCGGCTCGCTCCCTCCTGGGTACCGACACGCACAGAGATAACCAGCGAATACCGGGATTTGATCGAAAGGCGAAGGTTATCCTGCCGGCAGGATTTCCCTTCGAATTCTTTATAGATATAGACCGATTTCAGTGAAGACTCCGCTCCCTCCGCTCCTCTTGCGCCGGGCACCATACATACTATTACCAGCGTAAGCAATAACCACAACCACACCTTTTTCCTGTCCATCCCCTCTGAGCCTCATCCAAGTTTATATTGAGTAGGTGGAGCTTATGCCCCACCACAATACTATATTACCGCTAAATGTCCTCTTGTACCTCGTGCGAGAGAGCAAGAACCATAGGCAATGGCCGAAGCTCCCGCCGCAGTGGATCAAGTGCCAATCCCAACGCCTCAAGCGTAAAGGCACCGAGCAGCACGCTGTCCCCTTCCTCGCCGAAGATGACATCTGCACCTCCTATCATGTCCCGGTATTTGAAAATAGCAACACCCTTCTTGCGTACAATCTTGGTTCCGTCTGCCAGCCGGAACGCCTGCTCTGTCAAGGGCTTGATGCCAAGCTTCTCCAGAACCGGGGCGGGAACCACAGAGTAAATAGCCCCGGAATCAATCAGAAATTCCAATTTCTCCCTGACTTCAGGGTTGGCAGGGTTTCCTACCTCAATCTCCAGGACTGTAAGACCCATGATAATCTCCTCTCTCTCTGAGGGCTAAAGTATAGTTATCCCTTTACTCCTCCAGTGTATACCTTCCTTCGGAAGTATTCAACCCAATCTTCATCCTCCCGCCCTTTTCTCTGTTTCTCAACCTAAATCGTACTGGTGGTCGAAGATAAGAGGCTTGACAGGTCAGGCAGGGTAATCGTGGTCGATCCGGGTGTATAGGTTGTAACCGGTATTGTAACACCGGACAGTCCGGATAATCCCAAATTGCTCAACCCCAGGATGGAAGATAAGCTTACCTGACTGGTTGAAGGAACCAGGACAGGAAGCGAAAAAGTATTGGTTGGCAGGTTCGACAGACTGCTCAACAGGTCCGTACCGCCAAGCAGTGATGAACTGTCGAGTCCGGCCAGGAGAGGAGAAGTGCTGCTCAGCCCTGCCCCCAGGAGAGAGGAGTAGCCTAATCCCAGAGGAGAGCCGAGGAAGCCTCCGTAGAGGGAATAGGGATAGCCGTAACTGGAGTAGGGAAGGCCATAGCCTGAAAGTCCATAGCCAAGTCCGTACAGGGGGGGAGGATATCCATAGCCGCCCAGGCCATAGCCATATAAACCGCCAAGGCCAAGGAGTCCGCCGTAACCCAGGCCGAAGAGACCTCCATAGCCCCAGGCGCCATAGCCTAAATAGTCATAGTATCCAAGACCGCCGTAGTATCCAAGGCCGCCATACCATGCCGGGCCGTAATAATTGTCATAATATCCTCCCAGTGCCGAGTAGGGTGAATAGTACGAGCTGCCAAGATCAGTGGGAGAGTAGACAACAGAATCCCCGGCCCTGTTCTGACTGGCAGTTCCTCCCGACGAGCTTTCCGAAACCGGTCCCAGTACCTGGAGGTAGCCGACGAGATTTTCATCATGCTGGATAGAGAAATATTCGGGTTCGGTAAGCTCCCATCCCATCCAATTCTTTTTATAGGCTGGGGGGGTAATATCCGGCAGGGCAAAGTTATCGCTGCCATATCTGTCCTTATCAAGCGGCTGATATTTTTTGGAGCCATCACTATCGGTATAGAATACATTGACATACCGGACTCCGAAGTCGCTGCCAAGCAGGCTGATTTTCATTATATTGCGCAGGCTCCAGGGAGCATGGCCTATGGTCAGAGCCTCCTCTTCCAGGGTCAGCCTTACGTTTAATTCAATAGTATTCCACTGCCCATTGGTTATATTGCTTCCCATTCCGGCTTCGATCATGCCGGTTTCCTCATCGTATTTCGGTGAGCCGCTAACCGTCGATGAATAGGTAATCCAATGCTCACCTTCCGTGGTATAAGCCTGCACACAGACTTTAAACGGCTGGGTGGTTTTGACCTTAAGAGCGATGGAATCGTAGATGTTGGGGGAGTTGGATACACTTACTACCTTAGTCATGGATACGACCTCCCGAACCCCCGTACTATCCGCAGATGCTAATCCCACAAAACCCGCGCTCAAGCCTACAAAAATTATTCCGGCGACAGCGATAAAAATAAACAGCACTTTCTCCCCTGACCTCATACTCTTCCTAACCTCTTCTTAAGATTCTATCGTTAATGAAACGCTTCTAACCAAAAAGAAATCCCTACGCTCTTAAATATTTGCAATTCCAGTGCCAGATTTGATAAAAGACAGAAACGAATGGTCGCTGATACGTTTATTCGCCCCTTTTAGACTGGTGTTATGAAAAATTTTGCATATATGTGCAAATGGGTGCGAATCTCCTGGGGGAAGGGGGAAGAGGGGCATCGTTGTCTGTCACACATCCCGTGAACTGACTCGCCAGCACCCGCCACCTGCTTGCAGATGTTCCGGCACTTCTTTTATTTTGTTTGCTGGTTTTTCAACTCTTCTTCAGATATGCCAGTTGAATCCCTGATAATTTTGGGATCAACTCCTGCTTGGAAAAGCTTCCTGGCAGTCTCCAGTCTCCCCATCCGCTCACCCTTTTCCATGCCGATCCGCTCACCCTGGGCAAGGCCAATTCGCTTTCCTTCAGCTAAACCCTTTTCCATGCCAATCTTTTCGCCCTTTTCCATGCCGATCTTCTCACCCTCGGCAAGGCCCTTTTCCATGCCGATCCGCTCACCCTGAGCAAGGCCCTTTTCCAGTGCGGCTTCGGCTGCTCCCCGCTGGTCCTGGATAAAGACCATGCTCTGGTCGTACAGCTCCCATTCATCCCGGCTCAGGT
>JBFLZW010000077.1 GCA_040755755.1 bacterium
CATCAGGGTGTTTCTGGTAATCAATTTGGGGTGATTCCACCATTTTTTATGCCTCCCTTCCTACTTTTTCGAGGCATAAAGGATAAAAATTCACCTCATATAGCAAAATTTATTCCGATCTCTATTGGTGATACCCCTGATTGTCCCCTCTCCCGGATTCTCAATGGTGAGGAGCTTGTTGAGAAAGAGAAGGAGATGGTGCGCAGGGATGGTATCGGAGTCTTCTGCCTGATGTCGGTCAATCCCTTCCGGGGAGCACAAGGGGAATTGCTTGGCATCGTTGCCTTTATGAAGGATATCAGTGAGTGGAAAAAAGCACAGGAACTGCTGCGGGAGTCCGAGGCCAAGTACTCGGCCCTGGTGGAGCAGGCCCAGGATGGGGTTGCCATCATCCAGGATGGAGTTTTCAAATTCACTAATACCGCATCACTCCGGCTAATTGGCTATACGTCTGAAGAACTGCTCGGCATGCCTTTTCTCGATATCGTAGCGCCTGAATCAAGAGAAATGGCAAACTGGCTCTATTCCCTGCTGCTTGCCGGTGAAAAGGTTCCTCCCTTTTTTGAAGTAAAGGTCATATGCAAAGACGGAACCATGAAAGATGGAGAGGTCTCGAGCGGCCTTATTCAATATAACGGCAAGCCTGCCGTAATGACCATTACCCGTGATATTACCGGCCGCAGGCAGATAGAGAAGGAGAAGGAAAAAATCCAGTCTCAGCTCCTTCAGGCACAGAAGATGGAGGCAATCGGTCTTCTGGCCGGAGGAGTGGCCCATGATTTCAATAATCTTTTAACCATGATTCAGGGGCATGCTACCCTGGCCCTGCTTGAAGTTGGCGAAGACAATCCCGTGGCCGTGGATCTGAAAGAGATCCGCCTGGCATCCGGCCGGGCAGCCAATCTCACCAGGCAGTTGCTCCTCTTCAGCCGCAAGCAACCGACGGAACCTGTGTCCCTCAATCTCAACAGCACCGTCGATGAATTGCTCAAGATGATTCACCGTGTTATCGGCGAGGATATCCGCATCACCATCGACCTTGAGCCGAACCTGCAGACGGTTCTGGCTGATGAAGGAAATATCGAACAGGTAATCATGAACCTGGTGGTTAATGCCAGGGATGCCATGCCAAAGGGAGGAGAGCTCACCATCAGGACCGAAAACCTGACCCTGGATGAGAACCAGGCGGCGAATTTTCCCGAAGCCCGGGCCGGCCAGTTTGTGCGCCTGTCAATTATCGATACGGGATACGGCATGAGCAGCGAGGTCATGAGCCGGATATTTGAACCCTTCTATACCACCAAAGAGATCGGAAAGGGCAGCGGGCTTGGCCTGTCCGTGGTCTATGGCATCATCAAGCAGCATGAGGGATGGATCAACGTTTCCAGTGCCCCGCAGCGAGGATCAACGTTTGCCGTTTGTCTGCCTGCTTCCCTGATGATTCCGGAAAAGAAAGCCAATGAGGCGGTCTCAGTGAAGAAGTTTCAAGGAGAAGGTGAACGGATCCTGGTGGTGGAGGATGAGGATGGAGTCCGTAAAGTGACTGCCACCATGCTCCAGGAAAATGGCTATGTTGTCTTTACGGCTGCAAACTCCCGGCAGGCACTGTCCATTTTCGGACAGGAGAGGGGAAATTTCAATCTGCTCCTGAGTGATGTGATTCTGCCCGACCAAAGTGCCATTGAGCTGGCCGATCAGCTCCTTTTGCTCCAACCCCGGCTTCGGATCCTTTTAATCAGCGGCTATCCGGATAAGCAGTCACAATGGACCACCATACGGGAGCGGGGATTCCGGTTTCTCCATAAACCCGTTTCCCTGGTTGATCTGCTTCGAGCTCTCAGGGAAGTCATTGCTGAGCCAGCCGACCACCGAGAACTGCCATAGGCCGTCCCCTGCGCATCCCTCTCCCTTTTAGGGAGGGGAAGAAGTTGTTTTTGTTCACCCCCACCTAACCTCCCCCCTCAAAAGGGGGAGGGATTGACAGACGCATTCTCGACATCAGGGCTATGAACCAGGAGAAATCTCTGCGAAACCAAAAGTGTCCGCCCCTGAACCCACTCCCCGGAAGGGCGAGGGAGAAAAACCCTCCCCTGAGCTCAATGCCTATGGGCGAAAGCCCCCTGTGTTAAAAAGTCTTTGGCAGTGTGTGTTTTTTATCATATTTTGTGGTAAAATGAGCATTAAAAGGAGCATAATTCGGCTTATTATACATTGAATTTGAGCAAAAAAATACCTTTTCGGGTGTCAGACCCTTGTATCAGGCAGGCGATAACAGATGCAAAAAATAAAAAAAGAGAATGTTTTTCCCAGGTTTGTAAAACTCTGCCCAAAGGTCTCCAGAGCAAAATCCGCAAAAAAAAATCTCGATCAGGCGGAAGATGATTCAGATCCCTGCCGCCGCCCATATCTTCAGGAGACTGCGAGAGATCGCACTGTTGCACCGCAGTCTGCCATCAATGAGCAGTTTCGACAGGAGATAGCCAGGAGAAAGGAAATCGAGAAATCGCTCATACGGTGTTCACACGAACTTGCCGAGCGTACCAAAGAATTGAATTGCCTATCTGGTATAGCCTGTCTGATTGGAAAAGAAGACCTTTCACTGGAGGAGACATTACAGGGCATTGTTGACCTTATCCCATCCGCCTGGCAGTATCCGGAGATCACCTGTGCCCGGCTGATTTTAAAAGACCAGACGTTCACGACCCGTAATTTTAAGGAAACTATCTGGAAGCAGGCTTCCGCCATTACCTTCCATAATGAGGTAGCCGGCGCTCTTGAAGTTTATTACCTGGAAGAGAAACCAAAATGTGATGAAGGCCCTTTCTTAAAAGAGGAAAGAAACCTGATCAACATTGTTGAACGGGTCGTCAGAAAAATCATCCAGCGTGAGTGGGCAGAGGAGGAGCTGCGGGCTGAGAAGCAGCGGCTTTTTAATATCCTCGATAATATTCCCGCATCTATCCATATCCAGGCGAGGGACTATTCCATCCGCTTTGCCAACCGCTACTTCAGAGAGTCGCGTGGTGTGCCCCAGGACCGGAAATGTTACGAGATCCTGGCCGGGCGAAAAGAGCCCTGTGAGGGGTGTCAAACCATGTCTATTTTCGGCATGGAAGGTTTCATAGGGTGGCGGAACTTAATAAGTCCGGATGGCCGGATATATGATGTCTATGAGTACCCCTTCACTGATAGTGACGGTTCACCTCTGGTTATGGAATTATCATTCGATATTACCGATCGCAAACTGGCAGAGGATGCTTTGAGGGAGAGCGAGGAGAAGTTCCGGCTGGTAACGGAAACCGTGCAGGATGTCTTTTGGATGACAACACCGGGAGTTACGGAAACAATCTACATCAGTCCTGCCTATGAGAGGATTTTTGGCCGCAGCCGGGATGACGTATATCGAGATTCTCTCGCTTTCATCGAGGCTATTCATCCCGATGATCGCGAACAGGTAATCAGAGGAATCAGGGAAAATCCGACAGGCATATGGGATTTTGAATACCGTGTTGTACGGCCTGATGGATCTATCCGCTGGATTCAGGACCGCGGATTTCCTGTCTGGGACCGGAGTGGAAATCTTTCCAGGATGGTTGGTGTGGCTACCGATATTACTGAACGCAAATTTGCCGAGGAAAAACTGGATGAATACCGCAAGCACCTTGAGGCATTAGTGTCCGAGCGCACCGCCCAACTTCAGGCAGCCAATGAGCAGCTTCAGCGGGAAATCTCCGAGCGCAGGCAGGCAGAGGAGGAAGCCAGGCTTGCGTATGCGGAGCTGAGACAGATATTTAACGCGACAGCCGAGGGTATGTGTGTGATTGATAAAAACTTCACGTTGCTGGAGGTTAATGACGCATTTTGTATCCTGCTCGGATTGGATAGAAGTGAAGTGATGGGGAAGAACTGCTATACAGTATTTCGCCATACTCTGTGTAACACCCCTGCCTGCCCGTTATCGCATATTCTCCGGGGTGAGGATGTCTTTGAATATGAATTGGAAATGGAGCAGAGAAATGGCACCAAAATCCCCTGCCTTTTAACAGCAGCTCCTTTGCAGGGTCCCAACGGTGAGTTGATCGGTATCGTTGAAAACTTCAAAGATATTATCGAGCGCAAGAAGATGGAGGGAGCGTTAAAAACAAGCCAGGCCCAAATGGCTGAAGCCCAAAGACTTGCTCACGTCGGCAGTTGGGACTGGGATATCAGGACAGACACGGGGACCTGGTCTGAAGAGCTCTGCAGAATCTTTGGGACCGGATTCCAGGATAGAATCGAGCCATTTGAAGAGAGCCTGGCGCAGTTTGTCCATCCTGATGACCGGGATGATTTTTTAAGCCTGTTTCATGAGGCATGTCTGAATAAAAAGCCATTTGAATATCAGCATCGGATTGTCCGTCCGGACGGATCACTCCGCAGAGCTCAGGGAAGGGGAGTAGTTTTCACCGATGAGGCCGGTAATCCAGTTAAAATTACCGGATTTATCCAGGATGTTACCGAGATCAAGGAAGCCGAGGATGCGCTGCGGGCAAGTGAGAAAAAATACCGGCAATTGATCGAAAATGCGCAGGAGGGTATCTGGGCTATCGATAGCGAGTGCAGGACCACCTTTGTCAATTCCCAGATGGCCGAGATGATCGGGTATACGGTAGATGAAATGATCGGAAAACCGGTAATTTCCTTTCTGGATGAACAGAGCGCAGCCCTGTTTAACCGCAGCTTCGAGCTTCGCAGGCAGGGCATCAAGGAAAGGCATGAGTTTGAGCTTCGTCATAAGGATGGATCACGGGTCTATACCAATCTTGATTCATCGCCGATTATCGACGATAACGGCAATTTCACCGGGGTGGTTGCCCTGGTATCAAATATTACCGGGCGAAAGCTGGCCGAAGAGGAAAAACAGAAGATCCAGGCCCAGCTCCTCCAATCCCAGAAGATGGAAGCCATAGGAATTCTGGCCGGAGGTGTGGCCCATGATTTCAATAACCTTTTGACCACGATTATTGGCTATACCAGCATGGCTATTATGAAAATCGATAAGGCAGATCCCGTGTTCAGGGATTTGAGTCAGGTGCGTCTTAACGCTGACCGGGCAGCCAACCTCACCCGACAGCTCCTCCTCTTCAGCCGCAAGCAGCCGATGGAGCCTGTTCCGATCGGCCTCAACAGAACGGTTGATAACCTGCTCAGGATGCTTCACCGCCTTATCGGTGAGGATATTGCCATCAATGCTGAGCTTGAGCCGGACCTATGGCCAATTCAGGCTGATGAGGGAAACATCGAGCAGGTGATCATGAACCTGGCGGTCAATGCCAGGGATGCCATGCCTCAGGGAGGCAGGCTCACCATCAAAACAGAGAATATAACTCTGGATGAGGAATTCTCTGCCATGACACCGGAAGCTCGGCCAGGCAGGTTTGTTCGCCTGTCGATTGCCGATACCGGATGCGGCATGGACCAGGAGACGATGAGCAGGATCTTCGAGCCCTTCTATACCACCAAGGGACTTGGGAAGGGCACCGGTCTTGGTCTGTCGGTAGTTTATGGTATTGTCAAACAGCACGAAGGGTGGATAAATACCTATAGTGAGCCGGGCAAAGGGTCCGTATTCAAAATCTACCTTCCAGCCTCTTGCCGGGAGGAAAACGGCAAGGCCCAAAAAAGCGAGACAATCCCCTTGTTGCAAAGGTTTCAGGGAAAGGGTGAGCGGATTTTCGTCGTGGAAGACGAAGAGGATGTCCGCAGAATGACGGTGAAAGTACTTCATGAGAACGGTTATACAGTAACTGAGGCTGCGAATGCTCAGCAGGCGCTCGATGTTTTTCATCGGGAGGGAGGGGAATTCAATCTGGTCTTGAGCGATGTGGTCCTGCCCGATCAGTCCGGGCCTGAACTGGTTAATCGCCTCCTCTCATATCAGCCGAAGATCCGGGTCCTCCTGATGAGTGGCTATACTGACCAGAAGGCGCGGTGGTCCACGATAAAAAAGCAGGGGTTCAGGTTTCTGCAAAAACCCTTTGCTCTCCCTGATCTCTTGAAAACTCTCAGAGATATCCTGGAGCCGGATATAGTCACCTGATGAAAGATAGACGTTGTTTATTTCGTTACTCTTGGTGTATACTTCTCCAAAAGTAAAAGTATCAATGACAGGTATCAATCCCGGCAACTCTGTAACTTTTTTAGGCAATCGAATTTCAAACAAAACAGGATCATCATGAAAGGGAAAAATATGCTACTTGAAAAAATTCAGAACCGGACAGCTCAAATAGGGATTATCGGTCTTGGCTATGTCGGCCTGCCCCTGGTCAGAGAGTTTCATCGAAGCGGTTTTCAGGTGACCGGCTTTGATGTGGATCAGACCAAGGTGGATGCGCTGAAATCCGGAAGGAGTTATATCAGGCACATTCCTTCAGAAATGATCGGGGGAATGATTGCTGACGGACGATTTCAGGCCACGACGGATTTTTCCCGATTAACCGAGCAGGATGCGATCGTTATCTGTGTCCCGACCCCTCTCAATGTTAACCGGGAGCCTGATATGTCGTATGTCTTTGGTACAACCAGGACAATCGCCAGATATCTGAAGAAGGGGCAATTGGTTGTTCTGGAAAGTACCACTTATCCGGGGACCACGGATGAAGATATGCGGGCCATTCTGGAAAATACGGACCTTCATGCCGGATATGACTTTTATCTGGCCTTCTCCCCCGAACGGGAGGACCCGAATAATTCCAAATACT